>NZ_JBCGFQ010000003.1:0-209871 GCF_040984075.1 Pseudomonas sp. I2 | reverse complement strand
CGTACACCACCAGCTCCTTGGGGTTCTCGGCCACCTGCGGGTCGAGGTTGTTCATCAGCATGCGCAGCGGCGCTTCGGTCAGCCAGCTCTTGGCGGTCAGCTTGTTGCCACGCGGGGCGCGGATTTCTACGTCACGGTATTTGTTGTTGTCAGTCACGGGAATGTCCTCTGCGGTCAGGTCGACGGCGGTGTGTCGATGGGGATATACAAACACACCTTTACTTGTATGTACAAGCATGGACAACTAAAAATTTTCGACCGTTCCTCGCCCGGCAGAAATGAGCAGGGGCCGCTGCGCGACCCAATCGCGGGCAAGCCCGCTCCCACAAGTACTGCGCCGCCTGCCAGGGCTACGCGGAATCCTGTGGGAGCGGGCTTGCCCGCGATTGGGCTGCACAGCAGCCCCTTTTCACGGTGAAAATATCAGCGTGGCATCAGTTCGATCAGGCAGAACCGTCCCTGCACATCCAGCTCCAGCAAGCCGTCGTTGCCTTCCAGGTGCAGGCAGTCGTACAAGCCCAACTGCTGTACCCCATGCCCCGGCACGCTCGCCTCGACATGCCCGCTGGCCGCGAACAACAACACCGTCGACGCCGAACTGTACGCCCGCTGGGTGCCGTCGAACCATTGCAGCCGTGCCCGGTAGCGTTGGGGCGCATAGATCAGGTTGAAGTCGCGGATCGGCCCGCCCAGCAGCTTGCAGCTGACCTGGCTTTCGCCACCGAACGCGAAGGCATCGAACGGCAACAATGGCCGACTGGCCTGGCCATCGACCAGCAGGCGCATGCCGTCGCCCTGCAGCACGGTGATGATCCGCTGGTAGCCGGCAAAGGTGGAGAACCCACCGGACTCCTCGATATCGGCGATCGACAACCGCCAACCGAAGCCCTCCAGGCCCTCGCCGGCGTCGCGGGTGATCTCTTCGGTGAAGCCTCCACCGTTCTTCCAGGGCATGCGCGGGTAGTCTTGGGCGCGCAACAGCTGCAACGGGCTCATTTGCTGAATCGTCCTTCCAGGCGATGACGGGAACCGGGGTGGATCAGCCGCGCGGCGGTCACCGGCTGGCGGCCGGACCAGGTGCGGCGGCGGATCAACAGGCAGGGCTCGCCACGCTCGATCTGCAGCAGGCGGCATTCGTCGGGCTCGGCGAGGATGGCTTCGACCACGTGCTCACCCTCGGTCAGCGGCGCGACCTGAGACAGGTAGGCGTAGGGCGTCTGCCGGGTGAAGTCCTGCTTGAGGTAGTCCGGGGCGACCTGCGCGTTGACGTAGCGGTCCTCGATCTGCACCGGAACGCCGTTCTCGTAGTGCACGATCAGCGAATGGAACACCCGCCCGCCTTCACGCATGTCCAGGGCCAGGGCGCGCTCGGAGCCAGCGGCCTCCTCGGCGAGGGTGATCACCTGGCAGCTATGCTGGTGGCCACGGCCGGCGATCTCGTCGGCGATGTTGTTGACTTCGAACAACGCCGAACGAGTCTTGGGCTCGGCGACGAAGGTGCCGACGCCCTGCATGCGTACCAGCAGGCCTTCGGCGGTCAGTTCGCGCAAGGCGCGGTTGATGGTCATGCGGCTGAACCCCAGCTGGCTGACCAGTTCGCTTTCCGAGGGCACCCGGTGATGCGGCGGCCAGCTGCCGTTCTCGATCTGCTGGACGATCATCTGCTTGACCCGGGCGTAGAGCGGCGCCGGCCCTTCGCCCATCTGGGCAACCAGCGCGGAGACAGGAGGTGTCGGCACGGCTTTGTTTCCTTGTGCGATTGAATGAGCGGTAGCTTGCCGGAGTTTACCTGGCAGGCAAACGTCTGTATATGTATATACAAATAATCAGAACGGGGTTATCCACCGATGTCCGCCTATTTCGCCGAACGCGCCCTGCTGCCTACGGGCTGGGCCCGCAATGTCCGCCTCGAGGTCAGCGACGACGGCCACCTGTCCAAGGTCGACGCCGAGGCCTCGGCCGAGGGCGCCGAGCGGCTGGCCGGCCCGCTGCTGCCGGGCATGCCCAACCTCCACTCCCATGCTTTCCAGCGCGCCATGGCAGGCCTTGCGGAAGTGGCCGGCAACCCCAACGACAGTTTCTGGACCTGGCGCGAACTGATGTACCGCCTGGTTGGCCGGATCACCCCGGAGCAACTGCAGGTCATCGCCCGCCAGCTGTATATCGAGATGCTCAAGGCCGGCTACACCTCGGTGGCCGAATTCCACTATGTGCACCACGACCCTCAAGGCCAGGCCTATGCCGATCCGGCCGAACTGTCCCGGCGCATCAGCACGGCGGCCGCGGCCTCGGGCATCGGCCTGACCCTGCTGCCGGTGCTGTACAGCCACTCGGGGTTCGGCGGCCAGCCTCCCAGCGAGGGGCAGCGTCGCTTCATCAACTCCACCGAGCGTTACCTGGACCTGCAGCAGCAGCTCGCGCCGCTGCTGGCGGCGCAACCGGCACAGCGGCTGGGGCTGTGCTTCCACTCGCTACGCGCAGTCACCCCGGAGCAACTGGCGACGGTACTGGCCGCCGGCGATCCAGCCAGCCCGGTGCACATCCATATCGCCGAACAGCAGAAGGAGGTCGACGACTGCCTGGCCTGGAGCGGGCGTCGTCCGCTGCAATGGTTGTACGAGCATGTGGACGTCGACCAGCGCTGGTGCCTGGTCCATGCCACCCATGCCGACCCTGGCGAAATCACCGCCATGGCGCGCAGCGGCGCGGTGGCCGGCCTGTGCCTGACCACCGAGGCCAACCTGGGCGACGGTATCTTCCCGGCGGTGGACTACCTGGCCCAAGGTGGCCGCCTGGGTATCGGCTCGGACAGCCATGTGTCGCTGAGCGTGGTCGAGGAACTGCGCTGGCTGGAGTACGGCCAGCGCCTGCGTGACCAGCGGCGCAACCGCTTGTACCGGGGCGACCAGCCGATGGTCGGGCGCACGCTGTATGACGCGGCGCTGGCGGGCGGTGCCCAGGCGCTGGGCCAGGCGGTGGGCGAGCTGGCGGTCGGCAAGCGCGCCGACTGGCTGGTGCTCGATGGGCAGGACCCTTACCTGGCCACGGCCAGTGGCGATGCCATTGTCAATCGCTGGTTGTTCGCCGGCAGCGATCGCCAGGTGCGCGATGTGATGGTCAACGGGCAATGGGTGGTGCGCCAGGGACGACACGGGCAGGAAGAGGAAAGCGGGCGGGCGTTCGTCGAGGTGCTGCGCCAGTTGCTCGGCTGATGCGGGCAAGCGCCAAGCCCGTCAGTTGAAACTCAGCGTCGCCAGTTGGGGCCGCTTCGCGGCCTCAAATGGCTCATGGAACTACCTTGAAAGGCAGCGGTACAGGCTTTCAATGCCTGCTGACGATCTGCTTGTCCGCTTCCCGCCAGATCAGCCGCGTGGTGTCGTACCCCTGCTGCCGCGCCCTGGACAGCAGGCTCTCGCGCTCCCACGCCGGCAGGTTCGGGTTGCGCGACAGAATCCACAGGTACTTGCGGTCGGGGCTGCCGACGATCGCCGTGCGGTAGCGCTCATCCACGTACAGGATCCAGTACTCGCCCCTGGCCACGCCTGGCACCAGGCGGGTGAACCAGTTGTCGAACTCCACCCACAGCCGGTCGGTGCGCCCCTGCTCCTGGGGCTTGGCCTTGCCTTCGGCGCGCAGCCACTCGTCGCCCAGGGTGCGACAGCGGTTGATCACGGCGACGCTGCCATCGGGCTTGAGGCTGTAATGCGCCTCGGACTGGGCGCACTCACGCTGGTAGGCCATCGGCAGGCGCGCCAGCTCGAACCACTTGCCCTGGTAGCGCTTGAGGTCGACGGTACCGGCGGTCTTGGGCGCCAGCGGGTCGTTGGCGGAGGTGGCGCAACCGCCCAGCAGCATGGCCAGGCAAAGCCCCAGCAGCAGGTACAGGGGCCTCATTTGAGACCCTGCCCGGAATACATCAGCACCTTGTCCGCCGCGTACTGCACGCTGATGAAGCTCGTCTCGTCCCCCCAGGTGCAACTGCTCATGCCCAATGCCCCCGAACATTCAGTGGGCGTGCCAAGCAGTTGCTCGACCTCGGCCTTGCTCATGCCGGCCTTGAGCTTGGAATAGTTTTCCTGGTTGATCTTGCTGCAGGCGGTCAGGACGACGCACAAGGACAACAGGGCGAGGGAACGCAACGACATGAAGGGACACTCCTGGAGATGTAGGCACAAGCGCAACGGCCTGCAGGCAGCTTAGAAGGCAAAAAGCCGCCTCGGTTCCCTGGCCACCCCGCTTTTACCCCCTGCCGTTGGTCGGTTGATGGCAGATGGCAGTGGGGCCGCTTTGCGCGGCCCCAGCAGGATCAGAACCTGGACCCAGGTTCCAGGAGAAAGTCCATCTCTTCGCTGGTACTCGGCCTGCCGAGCACCAGGTTGCGATGCGGGAAGCGCCCGAACCGAGCGATCACCCGCTGGTGCTGCTCGGCATAGTCAAGGAACCCCTCGAACAGCCGGCGGTTGGCCTCCGGCTGCTCGTCCAGCAGCATCTGGTAGCGTTCGACGCACAGGTTCTGCCAGTCCAGCACCTCGGCATGCTCCAGCACCAGCAGCACGAACACCCGCTGGATCGGCAGCAGCTGGTAGTCCCAGCCCTTCTGCAAGCCCTGCATGGCCACCACCTGGGCACGCCGGTCGCCCTCGAAGGCGCGTGGCGTGTCGCGGTGGATCATGCGCGGCAACTGGTCGAGCAGCAACAGCAGGCCAAGCCAGCCCTGGGGACTCTGCTGCCACTCGTCCAGGCCGCCGGCCAGGGCATGCTCCACGAGTTCGCCGAAGTACTCGCGCGCCTCGTCGTCGTGGTGCTTGCCGAACCACAGCGTACTCTTCTCGTCAGCCACGGCCTGGGGGCTGGCCCCCCAACCGAACCACCATTCCAGCAACGGCTGCCAAGGTGCGAGCATGACTTACTCCTTGTGGTAGGCGGTGACGCGCTCCACCTCTTCCTTCGAGCCGAGGATCACCGACACGCGCTGGTGCAGGCTCTCTGGCTGGATGTCGAGGATACGCTCGTAACCGTTGGTGGACGCGCCACCGGCCTGCTCGATGATGAACGACATCGGGTTGGCCTCGTACATCAGGCGCAGTTTGCCCGGCTTGCTCGGCTCGCGGGCATCGCGTGGATACATGAACAGGCCGCCACGGGTCAGGATGCGGTGCACGTCGGCGACCATCGAGGCGATCCAGCGCATGTTGTAGTTCTTTTTCAGCGGGCCGGTGTCGCCGGCCAGCAGTTCGCCCACGTAGCGCTGCACCGGGGCTTCCCAGTGACGCTGGTTGGACATGTTGATGGCGAATTCGGCGGTGCTTTCCGGCACGCGGATGTTCTCGTGGGTCAGGACGAAGCTGCCCAGCTCGCGGTCCAAGGTGAAGCCCTTGACGCCATTGCCCAGGGTCAGCACCAGCATGGTCTGCGGGCCATAGATGGCGTAGCCAGCGGCGACCTGCTTGGCGCCTGGCTGGAGGAAGGCCTTCTCGTTCAGCGTTTCGTTCTGGCTCAGGTACTCGTTCGGGCAACGCAGCACCGAGAAGATGGTGCCGACCGAGACGTTGACGTCGATGTTCGACGAGCCATCCAGCGGGTCGAAGACCAGCAGGTAGCCACCCTTGGGGTACTTGCCCGGGATCTGGTAGGCGTTGTCCATTTCCTCGGAAGCCATGCCGGCCAGGTGACCGCCCCACTCGTTGGCCTCGAGCAGGATCTCGTTGGAGATCACGTCGAGTTTCTTCTGCACCTCGCCTTGCACGTTCTCGGTGCCCAGGCTGCCGAGCACGCCGCCCAGGGCGCCCTTGGACACGTTATGGCTGATTTCCTTGCACGCACGCGCCACCACTTCGATCAGGAAGCGCAGATCGGCAGGGGTATCGTTGCTGCGGGTCTGCTCAATCAGATAGCGACTCAGGGTAACGCGGGACATGTATGGCTCCGAAGATGGAAAGGGGTAGAAAAACCCCCGCAGTTTACAGGGAGAGTTGCGGGCTAGCGAGCAGTGAGACTCGTCTGGGCTTTCAGACGGCACATCGGGCAGTGAGTTCAGCCAGTGCCGGGCCGGTTGTCAGGTGAGGCCTCATTGGCGGGCCTCGATGCCGGTCAGTCTAGACTTCCAGCTGTCATCTGGGGCGCGAAGCGGCCCCCAAAAGCACCGCTCGCCCCATGAGTGCCCTTCCTCAATCCAGGGCCTTCCAGATCTCGGTGGCATATTCGCGGATCGTCCGGTCCGACGAGAACCAGCCCATCCGCGCCGTGTTGAGCACCGCCATGCGCCACCAGTCCTGGGGCGCGTGCCAAAGCTCCTCGACCCGCCGCTGGGCATCCCAATAGGCGTCGAAGTCGGCGCACACCAGGAAGCGGTCATGAGCCACCAGCGAATCCAGCAGGCCCGCGTAACGCGCCGGGTCATCCGGCGAGAACACCCCGCTGCGGATCGCCTGGAGTACATCTCCCAGGCGGTTCGAGGCGGCGATCGCCGTGGCCGCGCCGAAGTCGCCCGCACGCCGGCGCGCCTCCACCTGCTGCGCGGTCAGGCCGAAGATGAACATGTTATCGGCACCGACCTGCTCGCACATCTCGACGTTGGCGCCGTCCAGGGTGCCGATGGTCAGGGCGCCATTGAGGGCGAACTTCATGTTGCTGGTGCCCGAGGCCTCGTAGCCGGCCGTGGAGATCTGCTCGGACAGGTCCGCGGCGGGGATGATGCTCTCGGCCAGGCTGACGTTGTAGTTGGGCAGGAACACCACCTTGAGCAGGCCCCGCACGGTCGGGTCGTTGTTGACCACCCGGGCGATGTCGTTAGCCAGCTTGATGATCAACTTGGCCTGGTGATAGCTGGCGGCAGCCTTGCCGGCGAAGATCTTCACCCGTGGCACCCAGTCGGTGTCCGGCTCGGCGCGCATGGCCTGGTACAGGGCCACGGTGTGCAGCAGGTTGAGCAGCTGGCGCTTGTATTCGTGGATGCGCTTGACCTGCACGTCGAACAGCGCCTCGGGGTTGACCGTCACACCCAGGCGATCCTGGATGATGCTGGCCAGAGCACGCTTGCTGTGCAGACGCTGGGCGGCGAACTGGCGGCGGAAGGTGGCCTTGTCGGCGAACGGCGCCAAGGCTTCGAGCTTGCCTTGCGGGTCGTCCAGCACCTCCGCGCCCAAGGCTTCGACCAACATGGCGGTCAACTGCGGGTTGGCCTGGAACAGCCAGCGACGGAAGGTGATGCCGTTGGTCTTGTTGTTGATCCGCTGCGGGTAGAGTTTGTGCAGCTCGGCGAACACCGTGCTCTTCATCAGCCGGCTGTGCAGCGCCGAGACGCCGTTGACGCTGTGCGAGCCAAGGAACGCCAGGTTGCCCATGCGCACCCGGCGGCCGTTGTCCTCCTCGATCAGCGACACCGCCCGCAGCACGTCGAAGTCGTGCAGGCCTTTGGCCCGCAGGGCGTCGATATGGTAGGCGTTGATCAGGTAGATGATCTGCATGTGCCGGGGCAGCATGCGCTCCATCAGGGCCACCGGCCAGGTTTCCAGGGCCTCGGGCAGCAGGGTGTGGTTGGTGTAGGCCAGGGTGCCGACGGTCAGGTCCCAGGCGGTGTCCCAGGGGATCTCGTGCTGGTCGACGAGCAAGCGCATCAACTCGGCCACGGCGATCGACGGGTGGGTGTCGTTGAGCTGGATGGCCGCGGCCTCCGGCAGGTTGAGCAGGTTGTCGTGCATGTTCAGGTGGCGGCGCAACAGGTCCTGCAGCGAGGCCGAGACGAAGAAGTACTCCTGACGCAGGCGCAGCTCCTGGCCGGCCTCGGTGCTGTCGGCCGGGTAAAGCACCCGCGAAATGCTCTCGGCCCGCGCCACCTCGGCCACCGCCCCCAGGTGGTCACCGGCATTGAAGCGCTCCAGGTGCAGTTCCTCCAGGGCCCGTGCGCGCCACAGGCGCAGGGTGTTGACGCTGGCCCCGCGCCAGCCGACCACCGGCGTGTCGTAGGCCACCGCCCGCACCGTCTCGCCCGGCCACCAGACCTGGCGCTGCTGGCCGTGGGTGTCGTACACCGTCTCGACGCTGCCACCGAAGCTGATCGGGTAGATCACCTCGGCCCGCTCGAACTCCCAGGGGTTGCCGAAATCCAGCCAGTGCTCGGTCTGCTCCTGCTGCCAACCGTCGACCAGCGCCTGCCGGAACAGGCCATGCTCGTAGCGGATGCCATAGCCATGGGCGGCGATCCCGAGGGTGGACATGCTTTCCATGAAGCACGCCGCCAGGCGCCCCAGGCCGCCGTTGCCCAGGGCCGCATCGGGCTCGAGCAGACGGATGCGCTCGAGGTCCACGTCCAGCCCTTCCAGTGCCTCGCGGGCGATGTCCAGCAGGCCCAGATTGCTCAGGCTGTCGTATAGCAAGCGGCCGATGAGGAACTCCAGGGAGAGGTAGTAGACCCGCTTCTGGCTGCGCCGGTAGGCCTGTCGGGTGTGGTCCATCCAGTGATCGACCATGTGATCGCGGGCAGCCAGGGCGATGGCCTCGAACCAGTCGTGGTCGAAGGCGTGCTCCGGGTCCTTGCCGACCGCATAGGTCAGCTTGGCCAGTACAGCGGCGCGAAAAGCAGCCACCTCTGCGTCACGAGCTTTGGGTTCCTGGGACATGCGGCATCCTCGGGCAAGTTGACGAAAGCGGAGGGAGATTGTTCAGCCTAGACGCTTCGACACGGAGCGACAGTGCCGGTTCGCGGTTTTCATGATCCGTTGGGCAATCGGGCGAAAGGTTGTTCACAAATTGAACGGCTCCGGTATGATCGCGCGCCCCAAGACCGTGATCCGCCCCCATAACGATGAAACCGACCCTGATCGCCGCCGCCGAAGTCGACCGCCTGGATACCTGGCAACGCTATGCCAGCCACATGTGCGGGGGCTGCCATTCGACCTGTTGCACCTTACCCGTGGAGGTGAAGATCAAGGACCTGATCCGCATCGGCGTGGTGGATGAGTTCGAGAAGGACGAACCGCCGAAGAACGTGGCCAAGCGCTTGCAGAAGGAAGGCATCATCGAGCGTTTCAACCAGAAGTCAGGGATCTTCACCCTGGCGCGCATGAGCAACGACGACTGCCTGTACCTGGATCGCAAGAGCCGGATGTGCACCATCTACGACGTACGGCCAGACACCTGCCGCAACCACCCGAAGGTGGGGCCGCGACCGGGGTATTGTGCATACAAACCGAAGCAAACCGGGCGCTGAGCCTTTTTATCGGCCGGGCAAGCCTCGATCCCTGCCGGTTGAGCGGACCTTGAGATCCTGGGGCCGCTGCGCGCCCCAAAACGACAACACACCCCTTAACCACCAGCATTGGAACGATGCCCCGCCGTCTCGACAATGCAGGCATGAAAAACCCGGCCAGCCAGCCGGGTTTTTCATGCCTCAAAGCAGCATCACTTGCTCGCGCGCTTACGCTCGTTCTCGGTCAGCAGCTTCTTGCGCAGGCGGATCGACTTCGGCGTCACTTCGACCAGCTCGTCTTCGTCGATGAACTCCAGGGCCTGCTCCAGGGTGAACTTCACCGCCGGGGTCAGCTGGACGGTGTCGTCCTTGCCGGAAGCACGCATGTTGTCGAGCTTCTTGGCCTTGGTCGGGTTGATGACCAGGTCGTTGTCACGGCTGTGGATACCGGCCAGCATGCCTTCGTAGACTTCGTCGCCCGGCGACAGGAACAGCTTGCCGCGGTCCTGCAGGGTTTCCAGGGAGTAGGTCAGCGCGGTACCGCCAGCCATCGAGACCAGCACGCCATTCTGGCGGTGGGTCACGCCACCGGCCTTGATCGGGCCGTACTTCTCGAAGGTGCTGGTCAGGATGCCGGTACCCGAGGTCATGGTCAGGAAAGCGTTACGGAAGCCGATCAGGCCACGGGCCGGGATGATGTACTCCAGGCGGATACGGCCCTTGCCGTCCGGCACCATGTTGGTCAGGTCGCCCTTGCGCAGGCCCATCTGCTCCATCACCGGGCCCTGGTGCTGTTCCTCGATGTCGATGGTGACGTTCTCGTACGGCTCCTGCTTCTCACCGTCCTTCTCGATGATCACCACTTCCGGACGGCCCACGGCCAGCTCGAAGCCTTCACGGCGCATGGTTTCGATCAGGACCGACAGGTGCAGCTCGCCACGGCCGGAAACCTTGAACTTCTCCGGGCTGTCGCCCTGCTCGACACGCAGCGCCACGTTGTGCAGCAGCTCCTTGTCCAGGCGGTCCTTGATGTTACGGCTGGTGACGAACTTGCCTTCCTTGCCGGCGAACGGCGAGTCGTTGACCTGGAAGGTCATGCTCACGGTCGGCTGGTCGACGGTCAGCGGCGGCAGCGCCTCGACGTTCTGCGGGTCGCACAGGGTGTCGGAGATGAACAGCTCGTCCATGCCCGAGACGCAGACGATGTCGCCGGCTTCGGCCTCGGCGACTTCGACGCGCTGCAGGCCCGAGTGGCCCATGATCTTCAGCACGCGGCCGTTGCGCTTGGTGCCGTCGTCGCTGATGGCCACGACCGGGGTGTTGGTCTTGATCTTGCCGCGGGTGATGCGGCCGATGCCGATCACGCCCAGGAAACTGTTGTAGTCCAGCTGGGAGATCTGCATCTGGAACGGGCCTTCGGTGTCGACGACCGGGGCCGGCACATGGTCGATGATCGCCTGGAACAGGGCGTCCATGTTGTCGTCCATGTTCTCGTGGTCCATGCCGGCGATGCCGTTCAGGGCACTGGCGTAGACGATCGGGAAGTCCAGCTGCTCATCGGTGGCGCCCAGGTTGTCGAACAGGTCGAAGATCTGGTCGATGACCCAGTCGGGACGGGCGCCCGGACGGTCGATCTTGTTGACCACGACGATCGGACGCAGGCCGGCCTTGAACGCCTTCTGGGTCACGAAGCGGGTCTGCGGCATCGGGCCGTCCTGGGCGTCGACCACCAGCAGTACCGAGTCGACCATCGACATCACGCGCTCGACCTCGCCACCGAAGTCGGCGTGGCCGGGGGTGTCGACGATGTTGATGTTGTAGCCGTTCCACTTGATGGCGGTGTTCTTCGCCAGGATGGTAATGCCGCGTTCCTTTTCCTGGTCGTTGGAGTCCATCACGCGCTCGCTTTCCGCCTCTTTGCGGTCGAGGGTGCCGGAGAGCTTCAGCAGCTTGTCGACGAGGGTGGTCTTGCCATGGTCGACGTGGGCAATGATGGCAATGTTGCGCAGATTCTCAATCACTGTGTGTTTCTCGATCTAGGTATTCGGTGACCGCTGCCCGCAGGCATCGGGTTCAAGGCATTCGGCGCTCAGTACCGGTCGGGAGGACGATGGCGAGAACGGTCGCCATCGTGCTTCCTAGGCGGGGCGATAAACGCGCACATTGGCGTGTCCCTCGCTGAGCAGGTGATGAGCATGCAGACGGCTCATGACACCTTTATCGCAATAAAGCAGGTACTGACGGTTGGCATCCAGGTGCTTGAAGCGACTGTTGAGCGCGTAGAACGGCAGCGCCTGGACTTCGATGCCTTCGAGCACCAGGGGTTCGTCTTCCTGGGCGTCCGGGTGACGGATGTCGAGGATGATCTGGCCCGGCAGGGCCTCGCTCACTTCCTCGACCTCGATATCCTGGCCTAGCTCGTCGATGACGTGGTCGATCGAGATGAAGCGGGCGCGCTCCAGGGCGCGCTCGAGCACCGCCATGTCGAACTGGTTCTCTTCATGGGCGACCCGGTGCGGCTTGGCACAGGTGGTCGGGTTCACCGAGATCACGCCGCAATATTCGGGCATGTGCTTGGCGAACTCGGCGGTGCCGATCTGGTAGGCGGTGTCGATGATGTCTTGCTTGTGGCTGGCCAGCAGCGGGCGCAGCACCAGCTTGTCGGTGGCCTGGTCGATCACCGCCAGGTTCGGCAGGGTCTGGCTCGATACCTGGGAAATCGCCTCGCCGGTGACCAGGGCGTCGATCTCCAGGCGCTCGGCGACCTTGGCCGCGGCGCGCAGCATCATGCGCTTGAGGGTCACGCCCATGTAGCTGTTGTCGACCTTGCCGAGGATCTCGCCGACCACTTCCTCGAACGGCACGCTGATGAACAGCACGCGCTGGCTGCTGCCGAACTTCTTCCACAGGTAGTGGGCGACTTCCATCACCCCCAGCTCGTGGGCGCGGCCACCGAGGTTGAAGAAGCAGAAATGGGTCATCAGGCCACGGCGCATCATCTGGTAGGCGGCCACGGTGGAGTCGAAGCCGCCGGACATCAGCACCAGGGTCTGCTCCAGGGCGCCCAGCGGGTAGCCGCCGATGCCCGGGTGACGAGTGTGCACCACATAGAGGCGCTGGTCGCGGATCTCCAGGCGCACTTCCACCTCGGGGTGCTTCAGGTCGATACCTGCGGCGCCGCATTGCTGGCGCAACTGGCTGCCGACATAACGGTCGACGTCCATCGAGGTGAAGTCGTGGTGGCCGCCGCGCTTGCAGCGCACGGCGAAGCGCTTGCCGGCCAGCAGCGGGCCGAAGTGTTCCTTGCACTTGGCGACGATGTCGTCGAAGTCGCCCAGCGGGTATTCCTCGACCTGCAGGAAGTGGGCGATGCCCGGGGTGCAGGTGAGGCGCTCGACCATCTCGCGCTGGACCTTCTCGTCCTCGACGCGGGTGACCACCTCGAGATTGTCCCAGACACCATCGACCACCAGCTCGGGATCCAGGTCCTTGAGCACCAGGCGGATGTTCTTGCTGAGCTGGCGGATGAAACGCTTGCGCACCGGCCGGCTCTTGATGGTGATTTCAGGGAAGACTTTGACGATGAGTTTCATTGGATAACAGCGCGCGCGGGGCCTGCCGAAAATGAGGGGCGCGAATTATAGCGGAAATTGCTCAAGGTTTGAGCAACTTTTGAGCAGAAGGTTTTGGTATTTCGACGATAGGGAATGATTTTCGGGGTGCCTGTACCGCCCCTGTCGCCGGCAAGCCAGCTCCCACTGGGGCCCAAGCCCTGCAAACCGCATCGACTGTCTTTGACTCGCCCCTCTGTGGGAGCGGGCTTGCCCGCGAATAAGGCCAAGGCAGTCAGCGCAAAATCCAGCAAGCACCATATTGGTGCATCCAGCCAGAAAAACGCCTCTTATAGGTGCAGCCTAAAGCCCCCTAACCCCGCAAAACGCCCGAAACCGCCAGGTTTTATCCCCGCCTCGCCATTTTTGGGCACTGGCATGCAATTTGCTCTCTTGTGAGGCAGGTAAGCTTGGCCGACTATCCGCGCCCGGCGACACCCTTTTTCCAGGGCAGCGGCCCACCGCGCCCTAGACCCATCCGGAGGACAACATGTCGAAGTCGGTTCAACTCATCAAAGATCATGACGTCAAGTGGATTGATCTGCGTTTCACGGACACCAAAGGCAAACAGCACCACGTCACCATGCCCGCTCGCGATGCGCTGGACGAGGACTTCTTCGAAGCCGGCAAGATGTTCGACGGCTCGTCGATCGAAGGCTGGAAAGGCATCGAAGCCTCCGACATGATCCTGATGCCGGACGACTCCTCCGCCGTGCTCGACCCGTTCACCGAAGAGCCGACCCTGATCCTGGTCTGCGACGTGATCGAGCCTTCCACCATGCAAGGTTACGACCGCGACCCACGCGCCATCGCCAAGCGCGCCGAGGAATTCCTGAAGTCCACCGGCATCGGCGACACCGTGTTCGTCGGCCCGGAGCCTGAGTTCTTCATCTTCGACCAGGTCAAGTTCAAGTCCGACATCTCCGGCTCCATGTTCAAGATCTACTCCGAACAAGGCTCCTGGATGACCGACCAGGACGTCGAAGGCGGCAACAAGGGCCACCGTCCGGCCGTCAAGGGTGGCTACTTCCCGGTTCCGCCATGCGACCACGACCACGAGATCCGTACCGCCATGTGCAACGCCATGGAGGAAATGGGCCTGGTCGTCGAAGTTCACCACCACGAAGTCGCCACCGCCGGCCAGAACGAGATCGGTGTGAAGTTCAACACCCTGGTCACCAAGGCTGACGAAGTCCAGACCCTGAAGTACTGCGTGCACAACGTCGCCGACGCCTATGGCAAGACCGCGACCTTCATGCCGAAACCGCTGTACGGCGACAACGGCTCGGGCATGCACGTCCACATGTCGATCTCCAAAGACGGCAAGAACACCTTCTCCGGCGAAGGCTATGCCGGCCTGTCCGACACCGCCCTGTACTTCATCGGCGGCATCATCAAGCACGGCAAGGCCCTGAACGGCTTCACCAACCCGTCCACCAACTCCTACAAGCGCCTGGTGCCAGGCTTCGAAGCGCCGGTCATGCTGGCCTACTCGGCCCGCAACCGCTCGGCCTCGATCCGCATCCCGTACGTCTCGAGCCCGAAAGCCCGCCGTATCGAAGCGCGCTTCCCGGACCCGGCCGCCAACCCGTACCTGTGCTTCGCCGCGCTGCTGATGGCCGGCCTGGACGGCATCCAGAACAAGATCCACCCAGGCGATGCCGCCGACAAGAACCTGTACGACCTGCCGCCTGAAGAGGCCAAGGAAATCCCGCAGGTCTGCGGCAGCCTGAAGGAAGCCCTGGAAGAGCTGGACAAGGGCCGTGCGTTCCTGACCAAGGGCGGCGTGTTCTCCGACGACTTCATCGATGCCTACATCGAGCTGAAGTCGGAAGAAGAGATCAAGGTCCGCACCTTCGTCCACCCGCTGGAATACGACCTGTACTACAGCGTCTGATGTAGGCGACGCCTCGCGTCGACGCCCTCATCGAAACGGCCTCCCTCGGGAGGCCGTTTTCGTTTTCGCGTCCCGCTCCGATGGAAAGCGGCAGGCAGCCCTCTCGCACCCTATGCTCTATATTGGTGCACAGAAAACCGCTACGCCCCGCCATGCATCCCAATTTGGGTCAGCAGCCACGGAAAACCAGGGCTTTCTGGCCCGAATTCGCGCAGATCCAGGGCTTTATCCGCAAATGCCGCTTCTTTTCGGAGCTTTGGTTTGTTTCTTGCATTTTCCTGGCAACGAGCGGACACCTGCGCGCCCGCCCCTGTTTACCGCCAGGGCACTCCATGTGCCAAAAGAGGTCAACGACGCCTTATGACCATCAGCGATGCACAGCACCGTCTGCTCCTGGACAACCTGACCACCGCCACGCTCCTGCTCAATGCCGAGCTGCGCCTGGAGTACATGAACCCGGCCGCGGAGATGCTCCTGGCCGTCAGCGGCCAGCGCAGCCACGGGCAGTTCATCAGCGAGCTGTTCACCGAGTCCACCGAAGCGCTCAACTCCCTGCGCCAAGCCGTGGAACAGGCGCACCCGTTCACCAAGCGCGAGGCCCAGCTGACCTCGCTGACCGGCCAGACCATCACCGTCGACTATGCCGTGACGCCGATCCTGCACCAAGGGCAGACCCTGCTGTTGCTGGAGGTCCACCCCCGCGACCGGCTGCTGCGCATCACCAAGGAAGAGGCCCAGCTGAGCAAGCAGGAAACCACCAAGATGCTGGTGCGCGGCCTCGCCCACGAGATCAAGAACCCGCTCGGCGGCATTCGCGGCGCGGCGCAGTTGCTGTCGCGCGAGCTGCCCGACGAGGGGCTGCGCGACTACACCAACGTGATCATCGAGGAGGCCGACCGCCTGCGTAACCTGGTCGACCGCATGCTCGGTTCGAACAAGCTGCCGTCGCTGGCCATGACCAATATCCACGAAGTGCTGGAGCGGGTCGGCAGCTTGGTGGAGGCGGAAAGCCAAGGCAGCATCACGTTGGTGCGCGACTACGACCCGAGCCTGCCGGACGTGCTGATCGACCGCGAGCAGATGATCCAGGCCGTGCTCAACATCGTGCGCAACGCGATGCAGGCGATCGGCGGGCAGAACGAGCTGCGCCTGGGCCGCATCACCCTGCGCAGCCGCGCGGTGCGCCAGTTCACCATCGGGCACATCCGCCACCGGCTGGTGGCGCGGGTCGAGATCACCGACAACGGCCCGGGCATCCCCGCCGAACTGCAGGACACCCTCTTCTATCCCATGGTCAGTGGCCGCCCGGACGGTACCGGGCTCGGCCTGGCCATCACCCAGAACATCATCAGCCAGCACCAGGGCCTGATCGAATGTGACAGCCACCCCGGCCACACCACATTCTCGATCTTCCTGCCTCTGGAACAAGGAGCCACCGCCTCATGAGCCGAAGTGAAACCGTCTGGATCGTCGACGATGATCGCTCCATCCGCTGGGTCCTGGAAAAAGCCCTGCAACAGGAAGGCATGACCACCCAGAGCTTCGACAGCGCCGATGGCGTCATGGGCCGCCTGGCCCGCCAGCAGCCGGACGTGATCATCTCCGACATCCGCATGCCTGGCACCAGCGGCCTTGACCTGCTGGCCCAGATCCGCGAGCAGCACCCGCGTCTGCCGGTCATCATCATGACCGCCCATTCCGACCTGGACAGCGCCGTGGCCTCCTACCAGGGCGGCGCCTTCGAGTACCTGCCCAAGCCGTTCGACGTGGACGAAGCGGTGTCGTTGGTCAAGCGCGCCAACCAGCATGCCCAGGAGCAGCAGGCCCTCGACGTGCCGCCAACCCTGGCCCGCACCCCGGAGATCATCGGCGAGGCGCCGGCGATGCAGGAAGTGTTCCGCGCCATCGGCCGGCTCAGCCACTCCAACATCACCGTGCTGATCAACGGCGAGTCGGGCACCGGCAAGGAACTGGTGGCCCACGCCCTGCACCGCCACAGCCCGCGGGCAGCATCGCCGTTCATCGCCCTGAACATGGCGGCCATCCCGAAGGACCTGATGGAGTCCGAGCTGTTCGGCCATGAGAAAGGCGCCTTCACCGGCGCGGCCAACCTGCGGCGCGGTCGCTTCGAGCAGGCCGACGGCGGCACCCTGTTCCTCGACGAGATCGGCGACATGCCCGCCGACACCCAGACCCGCCTGCTGCGGGTGCTGGCCGATGGCGAATTCTACCGGGTCGGCGGCCATGTGCCGGTCAAGGTGGACGTGCGCATCATCGCCGCCACCCACCAGAACCTCGAGTCGCTGGTGCAGGCCGGCAAGTTCCGCGAAGACCTGTTCCACCGCCTGAACGTGATCCGCATCCACATTCCACGCCTGGCCGACCGCCGCGAGGACATTCCCGCCCTTGCCCGCCACTTCCTTGGCCGCGCGGCGCAGGAGCTGGCGGTCGAGCCCAAGCTGCTCAAGCCGGAAACCGAGGAATTCATGCGCAACCTGCCCTGGCCGGGCAACGTGCGGCAATTGGAGAACACCTGCCGCTGGATCACCGTGATGGCTTCCAGCCGCGAAGTGCTGATCGGCGACCTGCCGCCGGAATTGCTCAACCTGCCCCAGGACGCCGCTCCGGTGACCAACTGGGAGCAGGCCTTGCGCCAGTGGGCCGACCTGGCCCTGGCCCGGGGCCAGTCGAACCTGCTCGACAGCGCCGTGCCCAGCTTCGAACGCATCATGATCGAGACCGCCCTCAAGCACACCGCCGGCCGCCGCCGCGATGCCGCCGTGCTGCTGGGCTGGGGACGCAACACCCTGACCCGCAAGATCAAGGAGCTGGGGATGAATGTCGATGGCGGGGATGACGACGACGGCGAGGAACACTGAGGTTTCGCGTTACCCCACAGGCGCTTTCGCGGGCAGGCCCGCTCCCACAGGGTCCGGCGCCGCACTCAAGCGCAACGGCACACCTGTGGGGCTGCTTTGCAGCCCCGCCTTCGCCAGGATCGCCATCAATCCCCCCGCGCACCGATTCTGTGCCCGCTGCACCGCCCAGATGCATGCTGGCCCGAAAATCCCCCAGAAAAACCGCTCCAACCCCACTATTTCCGGGCTTTGCAAAACTGGCACGGCATCTGCAATAAGCCAGGTATCTCCAGTTTTGGGGACCTCGGTACAGGCAGGCCGGGATATCCCCTCTTTTATTCGTGCAGCCTCACCTGCACCCGCCAGCGCCCCGCCTCCTTCGCACCGGCCCATTCGCCGTGCAGGGGGCGCGCGGCGACCACGGTCAGCAACAACCCTTCCTCGCTTTTGCGCACACGCCAACCCACCGGCTTCCCCTGCAAGCGCAACTGGCCCTGCTGGGCCTTGCCTTCGGCCTGGAACAGCAAGGCCAAGGTCCCGTCCACGTTCTCCCCACGCAACCTAGGCTCGTCGTCGAACCACAGGTCCAGGCCGTCCTGCACCACCTCCACCCGCTCCAGCACGTGCTCCTCGGGCGCGGTCAGGCGACCGATCATCAGGCCGACCATCAGGCCGACGATAGCCAGGGAAAACAGCACGCGCGGCCAGGCCTTCGAACGCGGGTCGGGTTCGAGGGTAGAATGCTCGTCATCTTCATGTCTGGAGCCGTGCATGTTTCACGTCATCCTCTTTCAACCAGAGATTCCGCCGAATACCGGCAACATCATCCGGCTCTGCGCCAACAGCGGTTGCGACCTGCACCTGATCGAACCGCTGGGCTTCGAGCTGGACGACAAGCGCCTGCGCCGGGCAGGGCTGGACTACCACGAGTATGCCACGCTCAAACGCCACCAGAGCCTGGCAGGATGCCTGGAAAGCCTTGACCATCCGCGCTTGTTCGCCTTCACCACCAAGGGCTCGCATCCGTTTCATGAAGTCGACTATGAGCCGGGCGACGCCTTCCTGTTCGGCCCCGAGAGCCGTGGCCTGCCGGCTGAGGTGCTGGACAGCCTGCCGGCCGAGCAGCGCCTGCGCCTACCGATGCGGCCAGGGTGCCGCAGTCTGAACCTGTCCAATACGGTGGCGGTGACGGTGTACGAGGCGTGGCGCCAGCAAGGGTTTGCTTGAGGTGCCGGTACCGACAACGCCAGCTCCGCCGACACACTCCATGAAAAAAGCGCCCCACGGGGTAATGCTGTTCACTTAAGCAATTGGGGCCGCCTTGCGGCCCTTCGCGGGCAAGCCCGCTCCCACAAGTACGCTGCAAACCTCAAGGAATGCACGATCCTGTGGGAGCGGGCTCGCCCGCGAAGGGCTGCAAGGCAGCCCCAATCGATGCCACATCAGACTTAAGTGAACAGCATTACCCCGCAGGGTTTTCGTCTCTCGCGGCAGATCACTGCAGCGAAGGCGCCTCGCCGGCCTCCTGCATGCGCTGCATTTCTTGCGCGTACAGGGCGTCGAAGTTGACCGGCGACAGCATCAGGGCCGGGAACGAACCACGGGTCACCAGGCTGTCCAGGGTCTCGCGGGCGTACGGGAACAGGATGTTCGGGCAGAACGCGCCGAGGGTGTGGCTCATGGAGGCCGCGTCGAGGTTCTTGATCAGGAAGATGCCCGCCTGCTGCACCTCGGCGATGAAGGCGACTTCCTCACCGTTCTTGACGGTCACCGACAGGGTCAGCACCACTTCGTGGAAGTCGCCTTCCAGGGCCTTCTGCTTGGTGTTCAGGTCCAGCGAGACGCTCGGCTCCCACTGCTGGCGGAAGATCTGCGGGCTCTTCGGTGCCTCGAAGGACAGGTCGCGCACGTAGATGCGCTGCATGGAGAATTGCGGGGCGTTGTCGTCGGCGGCTGCGCCGTTGTTCTGTTGGTCGGTCATGGCAGATCTTTTCCTAATGGTCTTGAAAAAGGTGTGAGTCAGGCCTCGAGCAGGGCATCGAGCTTGCCCGCCCGCTCCAGGGCATAGAGGTCATCGCATCCACCGACATGGGTACTGCCGATCCAGATCTGCGGCACCGAGGTGCGGCCGGCCTTCTGGCTCATCTCGGCACGCACCTGCGGCTTGCCATCGACCTTGATTTCCTCGAACGCCACGCCCTTGCTCTCGAGCAGGTACTTGGCGCGCATGCAATAGGGGCAGTAGTCGCTGGAATAGACGATGACAGGCTTCATGTTCACTTCACCAGGGGCAGGTTATCGGCTTTCCAGCTGGAAACGCCACCGCTGAGCTTGGCGGCGGTGTAGCCCGCCTTGAGCAGCTCGCGGCAGATGGAGCCGGATTGCTGGCCCATGCTGTCTACCACGATCAGGGTCTTGCCCTTGTGCTTTTCCAGCTCGGCCATACGGTTGACCAGCTTGTCCTGCGGGATGTTCAGCGCGCCGACGATGTGGCCGGACGAGTACTCCTTGCTCGGACGAATGTCGATCACCACGCCTTTCTCGGCGTTGATCAGTGCGGTCAGCTGGCCACTGCTCAGGCTCTGGCCGCCACGGCGGATTTCGTTGACCAGCAGCAGGATCAGCAGAACAAAGAAGATCGCCACCAGGATGTAGTGGTTTGTCGCAAATTGAATCAGGTTAGCAACCATCAGGGGTGTTCCACGCGATTGAAAATGCCGGTCAGTATACACAGCCCCCCAAGCCGGCCAAAGCCCGACGGACCGGCCGCGAAACAGCTTTCATGTCCGGTCTGTGGCGGCGCTGGTCGGGCGCCAGGAGGAATATTCGCCGCACATGGCGTATTTGCCCTAAAATGCGTGTCTTTATCATCTTTGAACAACCGTGAGTGGGATTGATGACGAGCACGCCTAAACCCCTGGTCCTGATCATCCTGGATGGTTTCGGTCACAGCGAAAGCCCCGAGTACAACGCCATCTTCGCAGCCAACACCCCCGTCTACGATCGCCTGCGCGCCAGCCAGCCGCACGGCCTGATCTCCGGCTCGGGCATGGATGTCGGCCTGCCCGACGGGCAGATGGGCAACTCCGAGGTCGGTCACATGAACCTCGGTGCCGGGCGCGTGGTGTACCAGGACTTCACCCGCGTGACCAAGGCCATCCGCGACGGCGAGTTCTTCCACAATCCGGTCCTCACCGATGCGGTGGACAAGGCGGCCTCCGCCGGCAAGGCCGTGCACATCCTCGGCCTGCTCTCCGATGGCGGCGTGCACAGCCACCAGGACCACATCATCGCCATGGCCGAACTCGCCGCCCAGCGGGGCGCCGAGAAGATCTACCTGCACGCCTTCCTCGATGGCCGCGACACGCCACCGCGCAGCGCGCAATCGTCCCTCGAGCTGCTCGACGCCACCTTCGCCCGCCTGGGCAAGGGCCGTATCGCCAGCATCATCGGCCGCTACTACGCCATGGACCGCGACAATCGCTGGGACCGCGTCAGCGCCGCCTACGAGCTGATCGTCGACAGCGTCGCCCAATACAGCGCCGATAATGCCGTGGCCGGCCTGCAGGCAGCCTATGCCCGCGACGAGAGCGACGAGTTCGTCAAGGCCACCCGCATCGGCGAGGCGGTCAAGGTCGAGGATGGCGACGCCGTCGTCTTCATGAACTTCCGCGCCGACCGCGCACGCGAGCTGTCCCGCGTGTTCGTCGAGGCCGATTTCAACGAGTTCCCGCGCACGCGCCTGCCCAAGCTCGCCGCCTACATCGGCCTGACCCAGTACTCGGCCAAGATCCCCGCCCCGGCGGCCTTCGCCCCGGCCAGCCTGGACAACGTGCTCGGCGAATACCTGGCCAAGCACGGCAAGACCCAGCTGCGCATCGCCGAGACCGAGAAGTACGCCCACGTCACCTTCTTCTTCTCGGGCGGGCGCGAAGAGCCGTTCGAGGGCGAGGAGCGCATCCTCATCCCGTCGCCGAAGGTCGCCACCTACGACCTGCAGCCAGAGATGAGCGCGCCGGAGGTCACCGACCGTATCGTCGAGGCCATCGAGCAGCAGCGCTATGACGTGATCGTGGTCAACTACGCCAACGGCGACATGGTCGGCCATACCGGCGTGTTCGACGCCGCGGTCAAGGCGGTCGAGGCCCTGGACAACTGCGTCGGGCGCATCGTCGAGGCCCTGGAGCAGGTCGGCGGCGAGGCGCTGATCACCGCCGACCACGGCAACGTCGAGCAGATGGAAGACGAGTGCACCGGCCAGGCGCACACCGCCCACACCACCGAGCCCGTACCGTTCATCTATGTTGGCAAGCGCAACCTCAAGGTCCGCGAAGGCGGCGTGCTGGCCGACGTGGCGCCGACCATGCTCAAGCTGCTGGGCCTGGAAAAACCGGCGCAAATGACCGGGACCTCCATTCTGGTCGACGGCTGAGCGCCCCCCACAGGTTCTGCGCCAACCTCAAGAGCGGCGCGGTCCCTGTGGGAGCCGGCTTGCAGCCCCAGGATCACAAGGCCCCGCCTGACTGACAGCACAGGCCGCCAGTTGAGCTTTTTCTTGCCGCTTGCAGCTCGAAGCTTGCCGCTGATACCGCGAAACGTTTTTTTTGCAGCCCCAGGCGGGCATACTAGGCCAGTCTCCATCCCTGGTACGCCCGACTCCATGCTCCGCGCCCTGATCCTACTCGCCCTGTCCTGCCTGCTCAGCCCGGCCTTCGCCGATGAGCGCGCGCAGACCCAGCAACAACTGGACGCCACCCGCCAGGACATCGCCGAGCTGAAGAAGATGCTGGGCAAGCTGCAGGCGGAGAAGTCCGGCGTGCAGAAAGACCTCAAGGCCACCGAGACCGACATCGGCAATCTCGAAAAGCAGGTGGAGGCTCTGCAACAGGAACTAAAAAAGACCGAGGGCGAGCTGGAGCGCCTTGATACCGAGAAAAAAAAACTCCAGAGCGCCCGCGTTGAACAACAACGACTGATCGCCATCCAGGCCCGCTCCGCCTACCAGAACGGCCGCGAGGAATACCTCAAGCTGCTGCTCAACCAGCAGAACCCCGAGAAATTCGCCCGCACCCTGACCTACTACGACTACCTGAGCAAGGCGCGCCTGGAGCAATTGCGCGCCTTCAACGAAACCCTGCGCCAACTGGCCAGCGTCGAACAGGACATCAGCCGCCAGCAGGCCCAGTTGCTGGTCCAGCGCGGCAACCTCGACAGCCGTCGCCAGGCGCTCGAGGCCGTGCGCAGTGAGCGCCGGCAGGTCCTGGCCAAACTCGACAGCGACCTGAAGGCGCGCGACAAGAAGCTCCAGGCCCGCCAGCAGGACCAGGCCGAGCTGACCAAGGTACTCAAGACCATCGAGGAAACCCTGGCGCGCCAGGCCCGCGAAGCCGAGGAGGCACGCAAGAAGGCGCTCCTGGCCCAGCAGGAAGCCGAGCGACGCCGCCAGCAGCAAGCCTCGGCCAACCGCGAGGAAGAGGCACCGAAAAAGGCCCGCACCACCCTCGGCCCGATGGTGTCCAGTACTGGCGCCAGCTACGGCGGCGCATTTTCTGCCGCGCGTGGCAAACTTCCATGGCCGGTCAATGGTCGATTGCTGGCACGCTTCGGCGATGCGCGAGGCGGCGATGCCCGGGCCAAGTGGGACGGCGTGATGATCGGTGCCGCGCCGGGCACCCAGGTACGTGCCGTGCACGGCGGACGCGTGGTGTTCGCCGACTGGTTGCGCGGCGCCGGACTTCTGGTCATTCTCGATCATGGCAACGGTTACCTGAGCCTGTACGGCCACAACCAGAGCCTGCTCAAGAGCGCCGGCGACATCGTCAAGGCCGGCGAGGCCATCTCCACCGTCGGCGACAGCGGTGGGCAGGACAGCGCAGGCCTGTACTTCGCCATTCGCCAGCAGGGCCGCCCGACCGACCCTGCGCAATGGTGCCGTGGCTAGTGGCCCGGGCGGTTGATTCGAGTGCACGAATCGAGCACGCAGGCCACTAGGCACATTCACTCTCTTACGGCGTAGCGCAGGCCCTGGCTGCGCCGATGCTCCTCGCGGAGCGCCAACAGGATCAGGAGTTCGTTCGACATGCTGCACTCGCCTCGCCTCACCCAGTTGGCCCTGACCATCGCCCTGGTGGTCGGCGCGCCCCTGGCCATCGCCGCCGAACCGACCAGGCCTGCCGCGGTGCCCGCCACCGAGGTGACGGCCAAGGCCCCCCTGCCGCTGGACGAACTGCGCACCTTCGCCGAGGTCATGGACCGCATCAAGGCCGCCTACGTCGAGCCGGTGGACGACAAGACCCTGCTGGAGAACGCCATCAAGGGCATGCTCAGCAACCTAGACCCGCACTCGGCCTACCTCGGCCCGGAAGACTTCCAGGAGCTGCAGGAAAGCACCAGCGGCGAATTCGGCGGCCTGGGCATCGAGGTCGGCATGGAGGACGGCTTCGTCAAGGTGGTGTCGCCAATCGACGACACCCCCGCCTCGCGCGCGGGCATCGAGGCAGGTGACCTGATCGTCAAGATCAACGGCGCCCCGACCCGCGGCCAGAGCATGACCGAAGCGGTCGACAAGATGCGTGGCAAGGTCGGCGAGAAGATCACCCTGACCCTGGTGCGCGATGGCGGTACGCCATTCGACGTGACGCTCGCCCGCGCGGTGATCCAGGTCAAGAGCGTCAAGAGCCAGTTGCTGGAGAACGACTACGGCTACATCCGCATCACCCAGTTCCAGGTCAAGACCGGCGACGAGGTGGGCAAGGCTCTGGCCAAGCTGCGCAAGGACAACGGCAAGAAATTGCGCGGTCTGGTCCTGGACCTGCGCAACAACCCCGGCGGCGTGCTGCAGTCGGCGGTGGAAGTGGCCGACCACTTCCTCACCAAGGGCCTGATCGTCTATACCAAGGGCCGCATCGCCAATTCCGAGCTGCGCTTCTCCGCCAACCCTGCCGACGCCAGCGAGCGCGTTCCGCTGGTGGTGCTGATCAACGGCGGCAGCGCCTCGGCCTCGGAAATCGTCGCCGGCGCCCTGCAGGACCAGAAACGCGCGGTGCTCATGGGCACCGACAGTTTCGGCAAAGGCTCGGTGCAGACCGTGCTGCCGCTGGCCAACGACCGTGCGCTCAAGCTCACCACCGCGCTGTACTTCACCCCCAACGGCCGCTCGATCCAGGCCCAGGGCATCGTCCCGGACATCGAGGTGCGCCCGGCCAAACTCACCGCCGAGGCCGACACCGACAACTTCAAGGAAGCCGACCTGCAGGGCCACCTGGGCAATGGCAATGGCGGCGCCGACCGACCATCCGGCAGCAGCAAGCGCAAGGAGCGCCCGCAGGACGATGACTTCCAGCTCAGCCAGGCCCTGAGCCTGCTCAAGGGCCTGAACATCACCAAGGGCGACTGACCCAGCCCATGCGCTTGCTGTTGCTGGCCCTGTCCTGCCTGCTGGCCGGTGTCGCTCACGCGGCGCCGGCCAAGGCCTACATGAGCATCATCATCGACGACCTGGGGCAGAGCATCGAACGCGACAACCGCACCCTCGCCCTGCCTGGCCCGGTCACGCTGGCCATCATGCCCGACACGCCCCATGCCACCGACTTCGCTCGCCAGGCCCACAAGGCTGGCAAGACGGTCATCCTGCACATGCCCATGGACCCGGCCACCGGCCCCTACGCCTGGCACCCCGGCACGCCGATCGAGGAACTGGCCCGGCGCCTGGACGCCGCCTTGGCCAAGGTGCCCTTCGCTGCCGGGATCAACAACCACATGGGTAGCCGCATGACCGCCCACCGCGAACCTATGGCCTGGCTGATGAGCGAGCTGCAGCGGCGCCACCTGTTCTTCGTCGACAGCCGCACCAGCGCGGCCACGGTGGCGGCGGCCGAGGCGCAAGCGCAGGGGCTGGCGCACGTCTCGCGAGACGTGTTCCTGGATGACGTACGCACCAGCGAAGCCATCGCCGGGCAACTGCGCCAAGGCATCGAGCTGGCGCGCAAACAGGGCTCGGCGGTGCTGATCGGTCACCCCTACCCCCAGACCCTCGAGGTGCTGGAAAAGGAAATGCCCCGGCTACGGAGCCAGGGCATCGAATTGATCGGCCTTGAGCAGATGATCGCCGAACGCGGCAACCAGGCCATGCCTGCTCATGGCAGGCAAGGCCGTTACACGAACCGCTAAGCCGCTTACGTCAAGGGAATGATGCCTGCCACATCGGCATGCGTCAGGCGCCCCCGATGCACCCGCTCACCACTGACGGTTTCGTAGCGCCGCCCCAAGTGCCGATGGGTCCAGAGCTTGAGGTGCCCATGGGTGAAGTCCGCCAGCGGCGCATCCTGCGAAAGCAGATGAAAATGCGCAGCCCAGATGGCCCTCCCCTTGTCGACACCGGGAGTATTCAAGCGCGTGATCTTGAACTCGTCGAAAGGGCTGGTCATGGCCGACGTATCGCGCCTGACATAATCCACCTTGATCAATCGCTGGTCATGGAGGAAGCGCAAGGCATCGGCGGTCGGGTACTTGGTGCGCGTGTACAGTTCGGTCAACAGGCTGATCCTGAGCGACTCCAGGTCCTGTACCCCGGTGTGCAGACGAGCCCTCACACCCTCGCCCGCCCCCCGCTCGGCCAACTCCGCAGCCGCGTGCTGCAACCGATCCACCTGACGTTGAAGCAGGGCCTCCAGTGCCGCGCCGTTTGCGCCCTCGTCAACATACGCCCTGGCGATGGAGATAACCTCCTGGTTGTCGTTGAGCAAGGCCTGTACCTGCGCATCGTCGCTCCCTTCGTCCAACGGGATCGGCTTGAGCGGCTGGCCAGGGCGCTCTACCCAGGCACCGTCCTTGAAGTCAAAGACCTGCAGGATGTCTCCGTTGAATGGGGCGCGCACTTCATAGACGGTGCGCCCATCTTCCTGTACTTCGGTGGCGATGACGATCTGGCCTGCGTTGTTGTGCAGCACTCGCTGGTGATCGCTGGAAATCCTGTAGGCCGAGTACGTCGGGGATGGAAGCGGCGTACCGTCTTGCTCGGCGATGGCAGCGACCAATCGACGCCCGGCGTCGTCCTTGAGCAGTTGCATGTGCGTCCGGTAGCGCGCGAGCATCGCGACATCGATCATCGCCCCACCCGTACGCTCGATGTACAAGGTACGGATGATCGCCGCGGCATACTCGTCCCATGCCTCCTGCAGGATGCTGATCCTGTCGGCCACATCCAGGTTGGACATGAGCGACTCACCATGAGCGTTGGCTGCACTTCTGAGCCGAGTACCTGCAAGCCCTTCCCTGATCCGCGCCACCCGTCGCTCTCCCGTGGCGAGATCCAGATGCAAGGTCAGTTCCGCCAGGACCAGGGCATGCTGGAAACGAAAGTCGACGGTTGAGTATTTTCGCTCATCGATCAGTTCGGTCACTGTCCGCCGGGTATCCACCATACCGATATCCAGGTCACGGGGTGCCTCGGTCAACAGCTCGTCCAATACGCCCATGGCATCGAGCATACGCTCCTGAAACTCGGTCAACGCTTGTAGATAAACGCGAAGCTCCTGGTAGCCCTCGCGGACTTCCGAGATGACACGTCCCTCGTGCCGCCTCATCAGCTCGTTGATATGCGGATAATCCGCCAGGCTCTTGAGCTCGTTAAGGATAAAGTCACTGTTACGGATCAGGTTGGTCACGACCTGGATCCTCTGCTGCCTTATGCTCTCTTCAAGCTGGTCATTGAGAAAGGAGCCATACTTGGCTTCGAGCATGCTCTCCAGGACACCACGCTGCTCGCGGTCGAGCCGTACCGTGATCTCGAGATGCTCGACAGCCAGCAACCGCTTGGATTTCACCTGTGCAGCGAATTCGGCGCAGCGCTTATCGTAGGAGTCGATCATCCTGTCGGAGCCAGCCCAGTCAAAGGGCACGCTCTTGTCTTCCTCGGCCGCTTTGCGCCTGGCGTTCTCGGCCTCCTTCAATTTTTCGAGGCTATCGACCTTGCCCTGCAAGGTGACGATCTCCCTGCCAAGGTGAGTGAAAACCTCCCCGGCCTCGTTGGTCCTGCGGGTGAGGTCGTTGGAGGACGCGTACAGTCTGCCAAAGGCCTGCTTGACACGCCCTTCGGGCGCGCCCCCTCTCAAGCGCAATTGCGAGTCGATACGCCAGGCCCCTAGCTCGAACGACAGCCAAGGCCCCAGGTTGCCTGCGGCATCGACGACTCGGACGCCCTCCTCCAGCACACTCACGGCAAAGGTTTCACCCAGCATCGTCACATAGCGCTGCTCGCCGAGCTGATAGAGCCCATCCGCCGAAGACTGCAAACCATCGAGACCGACCTTCGAACGCATGGCCATCAATGCCTTGCGCTGTTCCGGCGCCAGCCAGTTGAAGCCCCGATTGCCACGCCAGGAGAAATCGAGCTGCAGGCCCGCCTCGCTCGGCGCCAACGCAAACGCCAACGGCCCGGCCATGCCGACCTTGCCCTGGGTTGGCCTGACACGCATTGCCTGGTAGCCGCCGTCTTGCGCGGGCGGCCCATCGAAAGCGGCAGCGCCGGGCAGCGGCTGCGAGCTTGCCGGGGCCTCGCTTGGCAGGCGCGCATGCAACAACGCCATGCCAAGGTTCACGATCAGGTCGACGGTGGCAGCGCTGCGGTCGAATTCGCTGCCTTGCTCGAAAGCCCCGGTATCGCGCTCGAGGCTGGAGATAGCCTGCACGAGCCAGGCTGCCGAAGCGACGGGCCCGCGCAACAGCAGCGTGGCCAGGTCGAACAGCAGCCAGGCGCCCTGGCTGAGGATCGCCCAGCGGCTTTGCGCAGTGGAGGTTGCCTGCCGGTTGGCGAGTTCCAGCAACAGCTCGTAGTTCGCCGTGTACAGCTTTTCATCCACGTCGGTCAGCCACAGGCGTGCACCCAGTGCAGCGGGCTCGGGCTTTTCAGGCAGGTCGTAAGGGTCCATGCCGATGCTGGTGACATGGGGTTCGGTGAACCCGCCGTGGTCATAGATATGCCGCACATGGGGTTCCATCCAGTTCACCATGCTGGCCTGGAGCGACTCGGACTCACGGATACCCGCCATCATCGCCTCGATGCTGGCGAACTGCCGTAGCGGATCATGGCCATACAGGGGGCGATACAGCAGCACCACGGCAGGCTCGGCCGAAAAAAGCACATACATGCCGCGAACCAGGTCATGCTTCGCGGAATGGGGCTGACGCTTGAAGGCGAGCGGGATCAGCGCGATGTTCGGCAACACACTATCGACATGGCCCCTGCAGAAGTCGACGATGCATTGCAGCCCCAGCTCCGTGATCTTGCGATCGAGCTTCGCCTGCAGGGCGCTGAACACCAAGGACTGGCGCCATTCCCGGGCAAACCGCCTGGTACGCTCGGAACGCGTCTGCGGGTCGTTCAGGGCATCGGCCACGTAGCGGGGATAGTTGCCCCCGATATCGACGGCCTGCACCAGCGACTTGAGGTAGTCGGCATTCATCCAAGGCATGATCAGTTGATCGTCCCGATGCCTGATCCCTTTGATGACGGCGCCTGCGAGCGAACTGAGGTTGCCGATGGCGAACTCGGTGAGGGTCTTTTCGCCTGCCGGCTCCAGCGGCTCGCCGCCTCCACTGCCTGTGGCGGCGCCACCCGGCATGCCACGGGCGATTTCAAGCTCCAGGATCAGATCGTCAGGGAAGTAGTTGGCCTCCACCGGGTAGTCCGCCAGCATCCGCTCCCGCAGGCGCTGGCGGGTGTAGCTTTGCAGGTCCAGGACGCCATCCAGCGCCGCCAGCCCGCCGGCATCGGCGTGATCCAGCGCCAGGTCCAACAGCGCCTCTTGGTAGGCGAAGCTGTCGTTGGCCGACGCCCAGTGGATGCCGGGTGGCGGTATGACCGTGGCGCTTTCCTCGATGTAGTAACCCTCGACGAACCACTGCGCAGGGTCGCTGAGGTCGGCGAAAAGGCGCTCCATCTGCGCCACGGTGAGGTCCCGGTAGCGCGCCCGCCCGATGTTGTCGAGCATGCGGGCGAGCAGCAGCGTGCATTGTTGGGCGAACACATCGCCTTCGAGTGCCTGGCGGTCCCAGCGCAGGGCGTCGAAATGGTAGCGAAGGGCGAGTTCGTCGCGCAGCGCCAGGGCAAAATCATCCAGGGTATCGAATGCCCTGACCTGACTCGATGGCGAACACCACAGGACAACGTGCCGCTCATCCCACTCACCGGTGACCAGCAGACCAGGCTGCACCTCGTTGAAATGCCGATCGCCCACCGTCAGATGGGCCTGCACGACAAAGACCGGGGGTTGCTGCGCACCGCCCTTGACCAAGCCACGAATGACAGCTTGCTGCTGCTCGTCCAACCCTTGCAGGGGCAGGTTGCGCAGCAGCGCCATCTTCAACAGCAACTGCAACCACTGATCACGGCTCTTGCCGGAGGTCCCCTGACCACGCCAGTAGTCCACCTGCGCCTGGCAGAAGTGCTCCGTCAAACGTGACAGGAGTTCGTTGAACGCTTCGCTCGTTCCCGCCAGGCGCCGTGTATCGAACGCGCTGTGGGAACCAGGAAAACGATGGGTGTCCGCCAGCCCAAGGTTATGGGCACGCGCGCCAATGGGCTCCAGGTCCAGCGGTTTGCCCTCCAGCATCGCCTGCAGCACCACGTCCACCAAGGGTTCGGTGGTCCAGTACTCGGTATCGGGATCGGGGCTGTCGAGCATGAGCGGATCGGCGTCCACCAGCTTGGGTTCGACATAGGCCAGCCAGGGAAGCTGTTGGAGCAACAGGTCCAGGACCTGCTTGCTCACCACCTGGCGCAGGGTCGGTCGGCTGGCGAACTGCCTGGCGGCAGCGGCTTTGAAATCGAATATCGGGGTCGATGGGTGCGTCATGGGATTGGCCTGCTGGTTGATGAGCCGCCAACGATGCGTCGCATCCCCTCGCCACAGGCACTACATATTGCAACTGACGACTTACCGCTCCCGAAACGACAGGGGCCCGACGCTCGCACGCCGGGCCCCTGCCCACTTCAGCCTCGATCAGCTGTACACGCGCCCCAGCAACTGGCGGTGGCTCTCGAACTGATCCAGCACGTCACGCACGATCTGGTCAGGGGTGAAGCCCATCAGGTCGTACTCCTGGCTGCCATCGTGCAGGTACACCTCGGCGCGGTAGAAGCGCTGGCGTACTTGCGGTTCACCTTCGACCGGCGCCTCGCTCGGCGCGGCCAGGTAGCCATCCAGGCTCACCTCATAGACGAAGGGGTTGCCCTCCTCCATCATCACCCGCAGGCCCATCAGGGCACGGGACTGGCCGACACGGGTCTCGACCTCGAAGCCCAGGGTACGCAACTGCGCCGCGGCTTCCTTCAGGGCCGGGCTGACCTGCTTGTCCATGAAGCGCTGGACCACGGCCTGGGTCGGCTGCAGCTCGAGCTGGGTCAGGCGCTCGCTGAAGCCACGACGACCACGGGCAGCCAGCTCGGCACGCTCCTGCTCGACCTGGGCATCCTGTTTCATGGCCTTGTACAGGCCGAACATGAACAGCACCAGGACCACCGAGAACGGCAGGCCGGCCAGCACCACCATGGTCTGCATCGCCTCGAAGTTGCCAGCGAACAGCAGGCCGATGGTCACCAGGGTGATCACCGCCGACCAGAAGATGCGCAGCCACTTGGGCGCGTCTTCATCCACCTGGCCGCCCTTGCACGACAGATTGGCCATCATCACCGCACCGGAGTCGGCCGGCGTGAGGAACAGCACGAAGCCGACGAACACCGCCACACCGACGACGATCTTGGCCGCCGGGAAGTATTCCAGCAACTGGTAGATCGACATCGACGGCTGCTCCAAGGCAGTCTTGCCCAGCTCCACCGCGCCCTGGTTGATCACCAGGTCCAACGCGGTGTTGCCGAAGATCGACAGCCAGGCCAGGGTGAAGCCCAGCGGGATCAGCAACACACCGGCGACCAGTTCACGCACGGTGCGGCCCTTGGAAATACGGGCGATGAACATGCCGACGAACGGGCCCCAGGAAATCCACCAGGCCCAGTAGAACACGGTCCACAGACCCAGCCAGCGCTCGGACTTGCCACTTTCGCCCTCGTACACGTAGAGGTCGAAGGTCTTGAGCACGATGCCGTTGAGGTAGTCGCCAACGTTCTGCACGAAGCCGTTGAGCAGGTGCAGGGTGTTGCCGCCCAGCAGGACGAACACCAGCAAGCCGCTGAACAGCAGGATGTTCAGGTTGGACAGGCGGCGGATGCCGTTCTCCACGCCCGACACCGCGGCGATGGTGGCCACGCTGCTCATGGTCAGGATCACCGCCAGCAGGTTGGTCTTGCTGTGGTCCATGCCGAACAGGTATTCCAGGCCCGATGCCACCTGCATCGAACCGATCCCCAGGTTGGTCACCAGGCCCAACAGGGTGACGAACATGCCGAAGATGTCCACGGCATGGCCGGCGCCACCCTTGACCCAACGCTCGCCGACCAGTGGGTACAGGGCCGAGCGCAGGGCCAGCGGCTGGTTGTGACGATAGGCGAAGTAACCCACGGCCAGGCCCACCAGGGCGTAGATCGCCCAGCCGTGCAGCCCCCAGTGCAGGAAGGTCAGTTGCAGGCCCTGGCGTGCAGCCTCGAGGCTGGCGGGCGTGCCTTCCGGCGGGTTGAAGTAGTGGTCCAGCGGCTCGGAGGCGCCGAAGTACAGCAGCGAGATACCGATACCAGAGGAAAACAGCATGCCGGCCCAGGCGCCATAGCTGAAGTCCGGCTTGTCATCCTTGCCGCCAAGCTTGAGCTTGCCGAAGTCGGAGAAGGCAAGAACGATCACGAACAGCAGGTAGCCGCAGATCACCAGCATGTAGTACCAGCCGAACGTGCGCGTCAGCCACGACTGGGCGACGCCGAGCACACGGCCGGCAGTGTCAGGGACAGCGATAAGCAAGGCAGTCAACACGAGGATCAGCAGCGCCGAGGTGTAGAACACCACGCTGTTGACCCGGACCCTCTCGGCGGGGGGTTTGGTTAGGGAGGCAGAACTCATTGCACGAATGCTCCGGGCAGTGCGGGAGTGGAGGCTAATCAGTCTTTTCCCGAGCAAATGGTGCAATAGCCCCACTGCGTCAGGTGTTATAAAAGCACCTTGGAAACCGTGATCCCGAATCGAATCGATGCGAAAAAACAGACCGAAGCCCCGCTCCGAGGGCTTGCCGCACAGCCAACGACCGTTCGGCAGAATCTGCCACATGCATCGCTCATGCCCGTCAACGCCTTGTATTCCGGGGGTTACGCGATTTCCTGGGGTGTCAATCCGTGCCTGCTCGACCGCCTGAAAAACTGTCAATGGCACAAATTGTCGCAGAGCTTATTCTTTATTGATTGAACGTTCAATCAAAACAAAATAGACTGGCCTTCGCCGAGTCAGCCGCTCGTCGTCTGCTCGCAGGCCTGAGGAGATAGCAAGATGCCCAAGGTCGGTATGCAACCCATCCGCCGCCAGCAGTTGATCGAAGCCACCTTGCAGGCGGTCGATCAGGTCGGACTGGGAGATGCCAGCATTGCGCTGATCGCCCGCTTGGCCGGGGTGTCGAACGGCATCATCAGCCACTACTTTCGGGACAAGAACGGCCTGATCGCAGCGACCATGCGCTACATCATGAGCATGCTCAACGAAGGCGTGGCAGCACGGCGCCAGGCACTGACGGACGACAGCCCGCGCGCCCACCTGAAGGTGATCATCGAGGGCAACTTCGATGCGAGCCAGGTGAACGGCCCGGCGATGAAAACCTGGTTGGCCTTCTGGGCCTCCAGCATGCACCAGCCGTCCTTGCACAGGTTGCAGCGGATCAACGACCACCGCTTGTATTCCAACCTGTGCTGCCAGTTCCGCCGCGCCATGCCGCTGGATCAAGCGCGCACGGCAGCCCGCGGGCTGGCGGCCCTGATCGACGGCCTGTGGCTGCGTGGAGCCCTGTCGGGAGACGCATTCGACACCGACCAGGCGATACGGATTGCTTACGAATACATGGAACTACAACTGGCTAAGCAGCAGCGCCCGGACACGATCGACCAGGCCTCTGAACACCCGCGCGAAGCGATTGCCCAAACGGCAGGAGCACGACGCGGATAGCCCACCACACACTGCACTTGCGAGGACACTATGGCCCGTTTCGGAACGCAAAAACTCTACATCGATGGTGGTTATGTCGACGCTGGCAGCGATGCCACCTTCGAAGCCATCAACCCGGCCAACGGCGAAGTCCTCGCCCATGTACAGCGCGCGACCGAAGCTGACGTCGAGCGCGCGGTCGAGAGCGCCGAACGTGGCCAGAAGGTCTGGGCCGCGATGACCGCCATGCAGCGTTCGCGCATCCTGCGCCGTGCCGTGGAGATCCTGCGCGAGCGCAACGACGAGCTGGCCATGCTGGAAACCCTGGACACCGGCAAGTCTTACTCCGAGACCCGCTACGTCGACATCGTCACCGGCGCCGACGTGCTGGAGTACTACGCGGGCCTGGTCCCGGCCATCGAGGGCGAGCAGATCCCGCTGCGCGAAAGCTCCTTCGTCTACACCCGCCGCGAGCCACTGGGCGTGACCGTCGGCATCGGCGCCTGGAACTACCCGATCCAGATCGCCCTGTGGAAATCCGCCCCGGCCCTGGCCGCCGGCAACGCGATGATCTTCAAGCCTTCGGAAGTCACCTCGCTGACCACCCTGAAGCTGGCCGAGATCTACACCGAAGCCGGCCTGCCGGACGGCGTGTTCAACGTCCTGACCGGCAGCGGCCGTGAAGTCGGCACCTGGCTGACCGAACACCCGCGCATCGAGAAAGTCTCCTTCACCGGCGGCACCACCACCGGCAAGAAAGTCATGGCCAGCGCCTCGAGCTCCTCGCTCAAGGAAGTCACCATGGAACTGGGCGGCAAGTCGCCGCTGATCATCTGCGACGACGCCGACCTGGACAAGGCCGCCGACATCGCCATGATGGCCAACTTCTACAGCTCCGGCCAGGTCTGCACCAACGGCACCCGCGTGTTCGTCCCGGCTGCGCTGAAAGAGGCCTTCGAAGCCAAGATCGTCGAGCGCGTGGCCCGCATCCGCGCCGGCAACCCGCAAGACGAGAACACCAACTTCGGCCCGCTGGTCAGCTTCCCGCACATGGAAAGCGTGCTCGGCTACATCGCCAAGGGCAAGGAAGAAGGCGCCCGCGTGCTGTGTGGCGGCGAGCGCATGACCGAGGGTGACTTCGCCAAGGGCGCCTTCGTCGCACCGACCGTGTTCACCGATTGCCGCGACGACATGACCATCGTCAAGGAAGAGATCTTCGGCCCGGTCATGAGCATCCTGACCTACGAAACCGAAGACGAAGTCATCCGCCGCGCCAACGACACCGAGTACGGCCTGGCCGCCGGCGTGTGCACCAACGACATCAGCCGCGCGCACCGCATCATCCACAAGCTCGAGGCCGGTATCTGCTGGATCAACGCCTGGGGCGAGTCGCCGGCGGAAATGCCGGTCGGCGGCTACAAGCAGTCGGGTGTCGGCCGTGAGAACGGCGTGAGCTCGCTGGCCCAGTACACCCGTATCAAGTCGGTCCAGGTCGAGCTGGGTGACTACACGTCGGTATTCTGACCGACCGCCAAGCGCCACGCCTCAAGCTGCAAGAAAGAGCCGGTCGGCGTTGCGCCACCGGCCCTTGCAGACCTCAACCATTCGCACGCTTCGCACGACTACCCTTACTTGTCGCTTGAAGCCTGCCGCTCAAATGGGAGAACCCCATGGAATACGATTACATCATCGTCGGCGCCGGCTCTGCCGGTAACGTGCTGGCCACCCGCCTGACCGAAGACGCCAACGTCAGCGTCCTGCTGCTCGAAGCCGGCGGCCCGGACTACCGCCTCGACTTCCGCACCCAGATGCCGGCCGCCCTGGCCTTCCCGCTGCAGGGACGCCGCTACAACTGGGCCTACGAGACCGACCCGGAGCCACACATGAACAACCGCCGCATGGAGTGCGGCCGCGGCAAAGGCCTGGGTGGCTCGTCGCTGATCAACGGCATGTGCTACATCCGCGGCAACGCCCTGGACTTCGACGGCTGGGCCAAGCTGCCAGGCCTGGAAGACTGGAGCTACCTGGACTGCCTGCCGTACTTCCGCAAGGCCGAAACCCGTGACATCGGCCCCAACGATTACCATGGCGGCGACGGCCCGGTCAGCGTGACCACGCCCAAGGCCGGCAACAACCCGCTGTTCCACGCCATGGTCGAGGCCGGCGTACAGGCGGGCTACCCACGTACCGAAGACCTCAACGGCTACCAGCAGGAAGGTTTCGGTCCGATGGACCGCACCGTGACCCCGAAAGGCCGCCGCGCCAGCACCGCCCGTGGCTACCTGGACCAGGCCAGGAAGCGCCCCAACCTGACCATCGTCACCCACGCCCTGAGCGACCGCGTGCTGTTCGACGGCAAGCGTGCCATCGGCGTGACCTACCTGGTCGGCGACAGCGAGGAGCGCGTGCAAGCCCGTGCACGCAAGGAAGTCATCGTCAGTTCCGGGGCCATCGCGTCGCCGCAGCTGCTGCAGCGCTCCGGCGTCGGCCCGCGCGCCCTGCTGGAAAGCCTGGACATCCCGGTGGTGCATGACCTGCCGGGCGTCGGCGAGAACCTGCAAGACCACCTGGAGCTGTACATGCAGTGGGCCTGCACCCAGCCGGTCTCGCTGTACCCGTCGCTGCTGTGGTGGAACCAGCCGGCCATCGGTGCCGAGTGGCTGTTCAACGGCACCGGTATCGGCGCCAGCAACCAGTTCGAGGCCGGCGGGTTCATCCGCACCCGTCCCGAGTTCGAATGGCCGAACATCCAGTACCACTTCCTGCCGGTGGCCATCAACTACAACGGCTCCAACGGCGTGAAGGAGCACGGTTTCCAGGCGCACATGGGCTCGATGCGCTCGCCGAGCCGTGGCCGCGTCCAGGTCAAGTCGAAGGATCCGCGCCAGCACCCCAGCATCCTGTTCAACTACATGGCCACCGAGCAGGACTGGCAGGAGTTCCGCGACGGCATCCGCCTGACCCGCGAGATCATGAACCAGCCGGCGCTGGACCCGTACCGCGGCCGCGAGATCAGCCCGGGCGAGCACGTGCAGACCGACGAGCAACTGGACGAGTTCATCCGCACCCACGCCGAAACCGCCTTCCACCCGTCCTGCTCGTGCAAGATGGGCGACGACGACATGGCGGTGGTCGATGGCCAGGGCCGCGTGCATGGCATGCAGGGCCTGCGGGTGGTCGATGCGTCGATCATGCCGATCATCATCACCGGCAACCTCAACGCCACCACGATCATGATCGCCGAGAAGATCGCCGACCGGATCCGTGGCCGCCAGCCACTGCCACGCAGCACCGCCAAGTACTATGTGGCGGGTGATGCGCCGGTCAAGGGCAAGCCGATGCGTGAAGTGAAGCAGGGCTGACCCCGCGGGGCCGCTGCGCGGCCCATCGCCGGCAAGCCGACCCCACAGGGTTCGCCGCCGTTCCTGAACGTTGCGGTGAACCTGGGGGCGACTCAATGGCTTTTGAAAAGTTCTAAGCAACCCAAGAGTCGAGCTGGCCTGCCAGCGATGGGCGGCATGGCAGCCCTGATTCGCAAGCCCTGCGGATCGTCAGACTCACGAAGCCAGCGCAAAGAACCGGCGCATCAAAGAGTCGTCGCCACCCCCAAGGCGCTGCGCCAATACCTCCCGGTCGAATAGCTCACCGTTGTACAGGTCATGCACAGCAGCGCCAGGTGCCGGCTTGTCCAAGGCCCTGAGGCGTACCTGCATGAAACGGTAGTTTTCCCCCTCCACCGCCTTCACCTCCTCGACCCTCAGATACCTCCCCGGCATCACCAGCGATTCGGCCTCGTGCTGCAAATCGGAAAAAGGCGCCACGGGTACCGCATGTGCCAATTCCCCCGGTTCCAGCACATACACGACAGCGGTTTCGTCGAATACCCCCCTGCCACTCACCTGCGCCGCCGGATCGTTGAATGTCTCCCAGAGGACATAAGGGTTTTCGGTGAACGAGGTGAAGTCTGTCGTGACCAGCACATCGCCCACCCCCAACCGCCCTTCATGCCAGGCCGCCATGCCGGTCCCTCGACAGGCCGATACGGCTCGATACAGCCGTACCTGGCCATTGGCACCGATGTACTCCAAGGCTTCAGCAAGGTCATGGCTACGCCTGATATTCGCAGCAAGATCATCCTCCAGAGGCAGGCCACGCCACAGGTTGTTGTAGCGGTTCGGCGCGTGGGTGTATTCACGAATGGCCCGTGAGCCAAAGCCAAGCCCATCCTGGTACACCGCATAGGGCTCGCCAAAGCTATCCAGGTACCGCCCCACCGCGTCGACCGACTGCCCATCGCACCACGGCACCTGCCCCAGCAGCCCGCGTTGACGTACCAGCGCCTGATCCGAGAGTTGCAGGAGTTCATCCGCCGCCGGACGCATATAGCGGCCCCACCACGAATCCGTGGGCGTGGTTATTTCTGGCGCTACCTGTCGCGGCAGCGGCGCCTCACTGAACAACGCGCCTGAGCGGATCATCAGGGAATCCAGGATGATGTACAGCACATCCAGCAACACAGCCCACCAGGCGGCTGCGCGCCACGCCGTCTTGCCAGCGATCGCTTGGTCCAGATGCAAAGCCAGGCTGCCCATGCCGACGCCAAGCGCTGTCAGCGCAACAGGCCACCCCAGCGGGGCCATGGGCGCGATGACGAGGGTCGCGGTGTGCAACCCTGACAACCAATTGGCCTTGCGCAACTGGGCATTGGTGGTCAGGCGCTCGTGGGCGTTGCTCGCCAGTTCATCCATGGCCTGGTCGCGCAGGCGCACGAATACATCGCCGGGCACTTGCTGGTTTTCAATACGGACCGTGGAGGGCGAGGCGTGTAACCGCTCACAGATTTTCTCCAACTGCGGACGCATCGACCGGGCGTGCGCATCCTCGCCGAGAAAATACGCCATGAAGCGCTCGCGACCTTGCATCGTACCGACGAGTCCCCGCATCCAGTCTTCAAGACCCCGAAGCCCCTTGAACATCATCAGCGCGCCCTGGTCGTCCGCCGCATACAGGCAGTGCCTGCCCGTATCCAGCACAAGGTGCAGCAGGGTACGCGCCGGGATCCCATCGACCATCAACATACCGAAACCCCGAGCTGCCCCCTGCTCGCGAGGCGCCCGCAGGGCCTCGAGCGTGAGGGGGGTTTGCGCTTTGCCCAAGGCAGCGGCAAGCACTTGCTTGCGCTCCTGCGCTTCGAGCGATGCCCGAGCGACCGCGGCTAGAAAGCGCGCCCGCGCCAATACGCAGAAGTCTTCGCCACGCTGCGTCTGGAAACGCACCAGCCGACGCGCGTACACCTGGGCGAAATCCATTGCCCAGAACATCTCGAGCACCGCCTGCGGTGCCAGGCGCAGCTCATTGCGCTCGTCATAGCACGCATGGCTGCCGTCCACGCGATAAAAGCCACCGTAGGTCGCCAGCAGATCGGCATTGTCCTGCTGCTGTGGACTAAAACGCTGTATCACCAGCTCCGTAAGGGTCAAGGACCTGCGCGGCCGCCCAAGGTGCTGCCAACCGGTATAACTGCGCCGGCTGCCGATTGCAGTATCGAAGCCATGCCAATAGATTTTGTCGGGATCGAGCCAATAGCCCAATTGTCGCCTCAGTACATGGCCGGCGGCCTGGCGGGCCAGCCCTTGCAGATCAGGAAACTGCCCCAGGTAGCGCTTGGCAATCATCTCCAGTGTCGGTTCATCGTGGGTACTCATGGCGCTCGACCTTCGCTTCGTTATTAAAGAGCCCCACTGAACCCTAAGTCTCGGATAGCCGTGCGGTAACGCTTTACAGCCCGCTGCGGCATCAGGTTAGAATCGCTTGGCACACAGCCTGTGCGCGCGCAAGTCGCCCCTCCCTTCGCTTTTCCCCGGAGTACTGCCTTTGGATGCGAGCACCATCAATAGCCTGTTTCTGATCGGCGCATTGCTGGTGGGCGCAAGTATCCTGGTCAGCTCGCTCTCGTCCCGCCTGGGCATTCCTATCCTGGTCATCATCCTCGCCGTCGGCATGGTCGCGGGCGTCGATGGTGGCGGCATCATCTTCAACAACTACCCGACCGCCTACCTGGTGGGTAACCTGGCCCTGGCCGTGATCCTCCTCGACGGCGGCCTGCGCACGCGAGTGGCCAGTTTTCGCGTGGCCCTGTGGCCGGCGTTGTCGCTGGCCACCGTGGGCGTGCTGATCACCACCGGGCTGACCGGCATGGTCGCGGCCTGGCTGTTCGACCTCAACCTGATCCAGGGCTTGCTGATTGGCGCCATCGTCGGCTCCACCGACGCTGCGGCGGTGTTCTCCCTGCTCGGTGGCAAGGGTCTGAACGAACGGGTCATGGCCACGCTGGAGATCGAGTCGGGCAGCAACGACCCGATGGCGGTGTTCCTCACCGTCACCCTGATCGACATGATCGCCAGCGGCCAGACAGGCCTGGACTGGGGCCTGCTCGGCCATCTGGTCCGCGAATTCGGCATCGGCGGCCTGCTCGGCCTGGGCGGTGGCTGGCTGGTGCTGCAACTGGTCAACCGCATCAACCTGGCCAGCGGCCTGTACCCGATCCTGGTAGTCGCTGGCGGTCTGGTGGTGTTCTCCCTGACCAACGCCCTGCACGGCAGCGGCTTCCTCGCCGTGTACTTGTGCGGCCTGGTGCTGGGCAACCGGCCGATCCGCAGCCGTCATGGCATCCTGCACATGCTCGACGGCATGGCCTGGCTCGCGCAGATCGGCATGTTCCTGGTGCTCGGCCTGCTGGTCACGCCCCACGACCTGCTGCCCATCGCCGTGCCGGCCCTGGGCCTGGCGCTGTGGATGATCCTCTTCGCCCGGCCGCTGTCGGTGGTCGCCAGCCTGTTGCCGTTCAAGGCGTTCCACGGCCGCGAGAAGGCGTTCATCTCCTGGGTCGGCCTGCGCGGCGCGGTGCCGATCATCCTGGCCGTGTTCCCGCTGATGGCCGGCCTGCCGGATGCCCAGCTGTTCTTCAACCTGGCCTTCTTCATCGTCCTGGTATCGCTGCTGGTGCAGGGCACCAGCCTGCCGTGGATGGCCAAGCTGCTGAAGGTCACGGTACCGCCCAACCCCGCGCCGATCTCCCGTTCCGCACTGGAAGTGCACATCACCAGCGAGTGGGAGCTGTTCGTCTATCGCCTGGGCGCCGAGAAGTGGTGCATCGGCGCCGCCCTGCGCGAACTGAAGATGCCCGAAGGCACCCGTATCGCCGCGCTGTTTCGCGGCGAGCAACTGCTGCACCCTTCGGGCAGCACGGTACTGGAAGCCAACGACATGCTCTGCGTGATCGGCCATGAGCACGACCTGCCAGCCCTGGGCAAACTGTTCAGCCAGCCGCCGCAGCGTGGCCTGGACCTGCGCTTCTTCGGCGACTTCGTCCTCGAAGGGGATGCCGAGCTGGGCGCGGTGGCGGCACTTTATGGCCTGAAACTGGACGGCCTGGACGCGAAAATGTCGTTGGCGCAGTTCATCCGACAAAAGGTCGGAGGCGCTCCAGTAGTAGGCGATCAGATCGAATGGCACAGCACGTTGTGGACCGTCGCGCTGATGGAAGGGAACAAGATCCTCAAGGTGGGCGTCAAATTCCCGGAAGGTACTCGACCCGGCCCCGGGTTGTTCCTCTAAACTCCGATCTGCCCCGTTTCGCAAGAATTCTGCCTATGTCCCTGCGCGTGTACATTCGCGCAGCCCTGCTCGGGCTGTGCCTGTCCCTCTCGTTCGCCGCCACGGCGGCCGAGGCCCCGACCACCGCCAACATCCAGAACAGCCTCGACAAGATCGCCGAGCGCAAGCTGCCCGAAGCCGAGCAGAAGGCTCTGCAACAAGTGCTCGAGCAGACCCTGGCCCTGCTCGTCAGCAAGGAAGACAGCGAAAAGAAACTCGCCGCGCTCAAGCAGCAGTTGGCCGATGCCCCGGAACAGACCCGTGAAAGCCAGCGCGAGCTGGCCAAGCTCAAGGACAGCAAGAGCGTGCCGGTGGCCCAGCGCTACGCCAACCTCACCGTGCCGCAGCTGGAGCAGATGCTCAACGAGCGCAGCACCCAGCAGGGTGAGCTGCAGAAGGCGCTGTCCGAGGCCAACAGCCTGATCATCAACTCCCAGACCCGTCCCGAGCGGGCCCAGGCCGAGATCAGCAACAACCAGACCCGTGCCCAGCAGATCAACAACAGCCTCAAGTCCGGCAAGGACAACGGCAAGCCGCTGTCCACCGATCAGCGCAACCAGCTCAATGCCGAGCTGGCCTCGATCACCGCCCTGACCCAGCTGCGCCGCCAGGAACTGGCCGGCAACAGCTTGCTGCAGGACCTGGGCAATGCCCGCCACGACCTGCTGATCGAGCGTGCCACGCGACTGGAGCAGGAGATCCAGGAGCTGCAGACGCTGATCAACGACAAGCGCCTGGCCCAGTCCCAGCAAACCGTCACCCAGCAGTCGATCGAGGCGCAGAAAGCGGGTGGCAGCACCCTGCTGGCCAACGAGAGCTCAGCCAACCTCAAGCTCTCCGACTACCTGCTCAAGAGCACCGACCGCCTCAACGAACTGACCCAGCAGAACCTGCGGACCAAGCAGCAGCTCGACACCCTGACCCAGGCCGACCAAGCCCTGGACGAGCAGATCAACGTGCTCAAGGGCAGCCTGCTGCTGTCGAAGATCCTCTACAAGCAGAAACAAGCCCTGCCACACCTGACAGTCGACCGCGACCTGGCCGACCAGATCGCCGACATCCGCCTGTACCAGTTCGAGGTCAACCAGCAGCGCGAACAGATGAGCAGCCCGTCCACCTACGTCGACCGGCTGCTGGCCAACCAGCCCCAGGAAAACGTCACGCCCCAGCTGCGCAAGGCCCTGCTGGAAGTGGCGCTCACTCGCAGCGACCTGCTCGAGCGCCTGAACCGCGAGCTCTCGGCACTGCTCAACGAGTCCATCACCCTGCAACTGAACCAGAAGCAGTTGCTCAGCACCGCCCAGAACCTGCGCACCACCCTGGAAGAGCAGATGTTCTGGATCCCCAGCAACAAGCCGCTGGACTGGGAGTGGCTGCGCTACGTGCCGCAACGGCTCGCCGAGCAGGTGATCAGCCTGCCTTGGGGCTCAGGCATCAAGGAACTGACCGATGGCCTGGTCCAGCAACCACTGCTGTTCCTGCCCCTGCTGCTGGTGATCGGCGCCCTGCTGTGGCGTCGCAAGTACCTGTACCAGCGCCTGGGCAAGGTTCACCAGGACATCGGCCACTTCAAGCGCGACAGCCAGTGGCACACGCCCCAGGCGATCCTGATCAACGTCCTCCTGGCCCTGCCGGTCAGCCTGGCCCTCACCCTGGGCAGCTACGCCTTGCAGATCGATGCCCGCGGGCAGAACGCCAACCTCGGCGCCGCACTCTGGCAGATCGCCCAGGCCTGGTTGGTGTTCTACACCGCCTACCGCATCCTCGCCCCCGGTGGCGTGGCCGAGATCCACTTCCGCTGGCACAAGCCGCAGGTCGAGTTCCTCCGTGGCTGGGTGCGCCGCCTGGGCACCGTGGTGCTGGCGCTGGTCGGCGTGGTGGCAGTGGCCGAACACCAGCCCTCGGCCCTGGCCGACGATGTCCTCGGCATCGGCGTGGTGCTCACCTGCTATGCGCTGATGGCCTGGCTGCTCAGCCGCCTGCTGCTGAGCAGCCCGGCACACCGTGACACCTCGCTGTTCCGCAAGGCAGTTGGGGTGGCCTTCACCGCCCTGCCGATCGCCCTGTTCGTGGCGGTGTGCTTCGGCTACTACTACACCGCCCTCAAGCTCACGGACCGGCTGATCTACACCCTCTACCTGCTGCTGTTCTGGCTGGTGATCGAGGCCGCCTTCGTCCGTGGCCTTTCCGTGGCGGCGCGACGCCTGGCCTACCAGCGCGCCCTGAGCAAGCGCCAGGCGGCCAAGGAAGGCCTGGATGGCGAAGTGATCACCGAGGAACCGGCCCTGGACATCGAGCAGGTCAACCAGCAGTCCCTGCGCCTGATCCGCCTGGCCCTGCTCGGCGGCTTCATCGGCGGCCTGTACTGGGTCTGGTCGGACCTGATCACGGTCTTCTCGTACCTCAACAACGTCACCCTGTACGAGTACAGCAGCGGCACCGGCGCCGCCGCCAGCATGGTGCCGATCAGCCTCGGCGACCTGCTCGGCGCACTGTTGATCGTCGGCATCACCTTCGCCCTGGCCGGCAACCTGCCTGGACTGCTGGAAGTGCTGGTGCTGTCGCGCCTGAACCTGGCCCAGGGCAGCGCCTATGCCACCACCACGCTGCTGTCCTACGTGATCGCCGGGGTCGGCTTCGTCAGCACCCTGTCGACCCTCGGGGTCAGTTGGGACAAGCTGCAATGGCTGGTGGCCGCGCTATCGGTGGGCCTGGGCTTCGGCATGCAGGAGATTTTCGCCAACTTCATCTCCGGCATCATGATCCTGTTCGAGCGCCCGGTGCGCATCGGCGACACCATCACCATCGGCAACCTGTCCGGCACGGTGAGCAAGATCCGCATCCGCGCCACCACCATCACCGACTTCGACCGCAAGGACATCATCGTCCCCAACAAGACCTTCATCACCGGCCAACTGATCAACTGGTCGCTGACCGACACGGTCACCCGGGTGACGTTGAAGCTGGGCATCGACTACGGCTCGGACCTGGAGCTGGTGCGCGAGCTGCTGCTCAAGGGCGCCCACGAGAACCCGCGGGTGCTCAAGGACCCGGAGCCGATCGTGTACTTCCTCAACTTCGGCGAAAGCTCGCTGGACCACGAGCTGCGCATGCATGTGCGCGACCTGGGCGACCGTAACCCGACGCTGGACGAGATCAACCGCTACATCGACCGCGAGTTCAAGGCCCACGGCATCAAGATCTCGGTGCGCCAGGTCGAGGTGTTCCTCATGGACCCCAGGGACGGCAAGCAACAGTTGATCCCTGTGGAACAACCAAAATCGGATGGCACTGCGCCGGCCTGAGTGCACTCGAATACTTTATCCTGTCCCGTATCCTCGCGAGGGCCGCGCCCTCGCTCGCGATTTTCCAGGAGCCGGCCCGTGAAAGCCCTCGATCAACTGACGTTCGACAACCGCTTCGCCCGCCTGGGCGATGCCTTCTCCACCCAGGTTTTGCCCGAGCCGATCGCCGAGCCACGCCTGGTGGTGGCGAGCGAGTCGGCCATGGCCCTGCTCGACCTCGACCCGGCCCAGGCCGAGCTGCCAGTGTTCGCCGAGCTGTTCAGCGGCCACAAGCTGTGGGAAGAAGCCGACCCTCGGGCGATGGTCTACTCCGGGCACCAGTTCGGCTCCTACAACCCGCGCCTGGGGGACGGCCGAGGCCTGTTGCTGGGCGAGGTGGTCAACGAGGCCGGCGAGCACTGGGACCTGCACCTCAAGGGCGCCGGCCAGACCCCGTATTCACGTATGGGTGACGGCCGCGCCGTACTGCGCTCGTCGATCCGCGAGTTCCTCGCTTCCGAGGCCCTGCAGGCCCTCGGCATCCCCACCAGCCGGGCGCTGTGCGTAGTCGGCTCGAGCACGCCCGTGTGGCGCGAGACCCGCGAAAGCGCCGCCATGCTCCTGCGCCTGGCCCAGAGCCACGTGCGCTTCGGCCATTTCGAGTACTTCTACTACACCCGTCAGCCCGAGCAGCAGCGCCTGCTCATCGACCATGTCCTGGAGCAGCACTACCCCGAGTGCCGCGAAGCCGAGCAGCCCTACCTGGCCATGTTCCGCACCATCGTCGAACGCAATGCCGAGCTGATCGCCCGCTGGCAGGCCTACGGCTTCTGCCATGGGGTGATGAACACCGACAACATGTCGATCCTCGGCATCACCTTCGACTTCGGCCCCTACGCGTTCCTCGACGACTTCGACGCCAACTTCATCTGCAACCACTCCGACGACCGGGGCCGCTACAGCTACGCCAACCAGGTACCGATCGCCCACTGGAACCTCAGCGCCCTGGCCCAGGCGCTGACCACGGTGATCGAAGTAGAACCGCTCAAAGAGGCGCTGGGGCTGTTCCTGCCACTGTACCAGGCCCATTATCTGGACCTGATGCGCCGACGCCTGGGCTTCACCACCGCCGAGGACGATGACATGGCGCTGGTCGAGCGCCTGCTGCAGCGCATGCAGAGCGGCGGCGTGGACTACAACCTGTTCTTCCGCCGGCTCGGCGAACAGCCCGTGGCCGAGGCCCTGAAGGTGGTACGCGACGACTTCGTCGACCTGGCCGGCTTCGATGCCTGGGGCAAGGACTACCTGACCCGCTGCCAGCGCGAGGCCGCCCACGCCGAAGGGCGACGCGAGCGCATGCATGCCGTCAACCCGCTGTACGTGCTGCGCAACTACCTGGCGCAGAAGGCCATCGAGGCCGCCGAGGCGGGCGACTACAGTGAAGTGCGGCGGTTGCACCAGGTATTGTGCAAACCGTTCGAGGAACAGCCCGGGATGCACGCCTATGCCGAGCGGCCGCCGGAGTGGGGCAAGCATCTGGAGATCAGTTGTTCGTCATAGCAGGGCTGCCTTGCCGGCGATGGGGCGCAAAGCGCCCCCAAGACGACGGCTGAAAGTCCACCTCGTACCGATAAGGAGCTCCCATGTCCGACCCGCTACTGATCCCCTGCCCCCACTGCAACGGCCTCAACCGCCTGTCCGCCGCCCGCCTGGGCGACAACCCCAGGTGCGGCCGCTGCAAGCAGGATGTGCTGCTGAACAAGCCCTTCGACCTCACCGAGCGCAGCTACGCCAGCCAGATCAAGGGCGACCTGCCACTGCTGCTGGACGTCTGGGCCGACTGGTGCGGCCCGTGCAAATCCTTCGCCCCGACATTCGAGCAGGCCGCGCGCCAGCTCGGTGGCCGCTGCCGCCTGGCCAAGCTCGACAGCGAAGCCAACCGCAACCTGGCCGGGCAACTGGGCATTCGCTCGATCCCCAGCTTGATCCTGTTCAAGAACGGCCGCGAAGTGGCACGCCAGGCCGGCGCTTTTCCACTCCAGTCACTGCTGGAGTGGTTGCGCGGCCAGGGGGTCTAGTGGCCTGTACTCGAGTTCACCACACAGGCCACTAGTCATATATCAAGCACCGGCCAGTAGGGACTCATAGGGTATACGAAGGCCATCATGAAGCCGCTTGATCATGGAAAGGCTCAATCCGCGCTTTCCGTTCAGGACCTCGGATACACGCCCGCTCGGACCTATGTAGCGCTCTAGGTCTCGCGGGGTCAGGCCTTGCTGATCCATGCAGAACTTGATTGCCGCGATCGGATCGGCAGGGTGAATTGGATAGTGCTTGTTTTCATAGACTTCAATCAGTGTCACAAGCACTTCCATTTCGTCAGCCTCAGGCGTACCTGCCTCAGCCTGGAAAATGCTTTCAAGCCGCTGGAATGCTGCTCGAAGATCGTCATCATTGCGGATCGGCTTAATATTCACTGATCGTCTCCACGTCTATCTCGTCATAGCGCTTATGCGTACCGACGAACTTGACCCAGGCTATACCGGCTCGATACTGCATCTCGACCACAAGCCGGTATTTATTGCCTCCGATGTTGAAGACCACGCGGTTGTTGCCACATATGCTGGCATTACCAATCTGACTCTTTACATCCCGAGGCGTTCGCCAGATGGCCTTGAGCACCATATCGTGCCAGCTCTCCAACGGTGCCTTGGCGTCCTCGTGCCCCGGTAATTCCCAGAACTTCACCAAGGTACTTTTGGCAATGACGCGCATCCAAGCAGTTCTCCCTTTTTGGGAGATCCTAATGGATATCTACGTTTGCCGCAAGCGACGCCCTGTTCACTCGAGCCGCTCAAGCAAGTCATGCAACTCCACGAACTGCTGGGTCAGCTTGTGCCGCGGCTCCAGGTGGATCAACGGCAGGCTGGCATGGTGGGACTCGCGCATCTTCACCGAGCTGCCCAGGTATACCGGCAACACCGGCAGGCCTTCGGCCAGCAGCTCGTCGAGCATCTGCTGGGGCAGGCTGGCCCGCGACTGGAACTGGTTGACCACGATGCCCTCGACCAGCAAGTCTTCGTTGTGGTCGTCCTTGAGTTCCTCGATCTCGGCCAGCAGGCCGTACAGCGCCTGGCGCGAGAAACTGTCGCAATCGAAGGGGATGAGCACGCGATCGGCGGCGATCAGTGCAGAAACCGCATAGAAGTTCAAGGCTGGCGGCGTATCGATGTAGATCCGCTCGTAGTCGTCGTCCAGCTCGTCGAGCAGTTTGCGCAGCTTGTTGATCTTGTGCTTGGCCTCGAGCTTGGGCTGCAGGTCGGCCAGCTCCGGGGTCGCCGTGACCACGTGCAGGTTGTCGAACGGCGTTTCGTAGATATCGACCCGGTTCTTCTTGGCGAACGGCCCGCTGGACAGGCTCTGCTTGAAGAAGTCGGCGATGCCCATGGGGATGTCCTCGCCGGTCAGCCCGGTGAGGTACTGGGTCGAGTTGGCCTGGGCATCCAGGTCGATCAGCAGGGTCCGGTAGCCTTCGCTGGCGCTGACCGCCGCCAGGTTGCAGGCGATGCTCGACTTGCCCACGCCACCTTTCTGATTGAACACCACGCGCCGCATGGAAGACCTCCGTGTATCAACGAATGCCCGAGTATGTGGCGGCACAACGGCAATGGCCAGCATTCTTCATTCAAGTTGCCCCTGGCCCTGACCGACAACCTCAGTCAGACCGATTATCGGAAAAAGCGCACACAACTCATCAGACGATGCCACGTACGACTGAAGGCAATGTCTGATTGAAACCATATGCATTGATCCATGACTCCGGCACCGGGATAATGCGCGCCACTCGGCGAATGCGCCAACCCTGTCAGGTCGTTGTTCCGAGTCATTCCCTCGGCAAGGAATTCCCGCAGGGCGGGAAGTAGAAAGCACCGTGATCACCTTCGATATCAGCCAATGGCGCGCCTGGGCTCCGGGCTTGCAGACGCCTGCCGACTGGCAGGCGTGGGCGCTCGGTCACCAGGCCCCGCACAGCGACGGGCCGGCACCTGACGTGTCGTTCTTGCCCGCCATGCAACGCCGCCGGCTCAGCCGCCTGGCGCGCATGGCGTTCGCAGTTGGCTGGCCATTGGCCGAAGGGCACGAAACATTGCCGCTGGTGTTCGTCTCGCGCCATGGTGAAACCCCTCGGACATTCTCGATTCTCAGCGAGCTGGCCGAGCGCCAGCCGCTGTCGCCGACCCAGTTCAGCCTGTCGGTGCACAACGCAGTGATTGGCCTATGGTCGATCCTGCGCGGCGAAACCAGCGAGATGACCGCCCTGGCCGCGGCCGGCGATGGCTTCGAGCACGGTGTGCTGGAGGCCTCCGCGCTGCTGGCCGAGGGGGCCCCGGCGGTGCTGTTGATCGTTACCGAGGAGCTGCCGCCGGAGGCTTACAGGCCATGGATAGACGACGTGCCCTTCGCCTATGCCCTGGGTCTGCTGCTCACGCCTGGTACGCATTGGCAACTGGCCCAGGGCCAGACACCGGCCCCCGAGGCCACGGAACTGCCCCATGCCCTGAACTGGCTTCGTGCCTCGCTCAACGGCACGGGCTCCTTCACTCATACATGGAAGCGTCGTACATGGAACTGGCAACGGCAGCCGTGAGACGGCCACGCGATGCCTACTACTGGCGCCTGCTGGCGACGGCCGCGAGCTTCTTTCTGTTCGGGCTGGGCGGCCTGTGCCTGCGGTTGCTGGTGTTCCCGCTGCTCGCCTGCCTGCCCGGTAGTGCAACGCGCCACCGTCAGCGCGCCCGTCATACCATTGGCTGGTTGTTCTGGCGCTTCATCCGTTTCATGCACGCTGCGGGCGTGCTGACCTATGAGATAGACGGCGCCGAACGTTTGGGGCGTCCCGGCCAGATGATCGTCGCCAACCACCCGTCGCTGATCGATGTCGTGTTTCTCATCGGCCTTGTGCGCCAAGCCAACTGCGTGGTCAAGCACAGCCTGTTCGAGAACCCCTTCACCCGCGGCCCGGTGAGCGAAGCCCAGTACATCGGCAATGACGGCAGCCTGGACATGCTCGACACCGCCGTGCAATCCCTGCGCCACGGCCAGCCGCTGATCATCTTTCCCGAAGGCACGCGCACACCACCCGGCCAAACGCCAACCTTTCATCGCGGCGCCGCCGCCATCGCTCTACGGGGTGCGAAGATCATCACCCCGGTGACCATCGAGGTCAGCCCCACCACCCTGACCAAGAACGAACCCTGGTACCGCATTCCCAGCCGCCGCGTCCATTTCACCCTCAAGGTCGGCAGCGATATCGACCCCCAGGCCTTCGCCGTCCAGGGACCCGCGCCCCAAGCATCGCGCAAACTCAACGACTACCTGCACCAGTACTACATCAAGGAGCTCGCCGCCGATGAGCGATCCACAGCAAGACCTGCACCGTGACCTCAAGCAACTGATCATCGACGCCCTGGGCCTGGAGGACATCAGCGTGCAGGACATCGACGACCAGCAGACCCTCTTCGGCGAAGGCCTGGGCCTGGACTCGGTGGATGCGCTGGAACTCGGCCTGGCGATCCAGAAGCGCTATGGCATCAAGATCGATGCCGACGCCAAGGACACCCGCAACCATTTCAGCAACGTTGCCGCCCTGGCCGCGTTCGTCACTGCCCGTAAGGCCGCCTGAGACCGCCCCATGCAAACCCGCGAAGACATCTTCAACATCCTGCGCGACGCCCTGGTAGAACTGTTCGAACTGGAACCGTCTCGCATCAGCCTGGACGCCAACCTGTACCAGGACCTGGAGATCGACAGCATCGACGCCGTCGACCTGATCGACCACATCAAGCGCCAGACCGGCAAGAAAATCACCGCCGACGACTTCAAGTCGGTACGCACCGTCAACGATGTGGTCGAAGCGGTGTTCCGCCTGGTCAACCCTCCGGCATGAAGCGCCTGATCGGCCTCGGCTTGCTGGCGGCCGGTGTGCTGTATCCCTTTGCAGTGCATTTCGGCATGACGCACTTCGCCCCGTGGCAGTTCGGCCTGCTGCTCGGTGCCTTGTGGCTGGCCCGCGCCCTGAGCGCGCCACACCGTCCCGGCAGTCTCGGGATGGCAGTGACGGCCCTGGCCTTCTGTGCCCTGCTGGGCCTTTCCGACAGCCCGCATCTCTTGCGCTGGTATCCGGTGCTGATCAGCACATTCATGCTCGCCCTGTTCGGCGCCAGCCTGCTGCGCGGCATGCCGGTCATCGAACGCCTGGCGCGCCTGCGCGACCCGTATCTCCCTCCGCACGCGGTGCGCTACACGCGCCGCGTGACCCAGGTCTGGTGCCTGTTCTTCCTGGCCAATGGCCTGATCGCCACCGCCCTCGCCCTGTGGGGGCCGCTGAGCTGGTGGACCCTCTACAATGGCCTGGTCGCGTATGCCGCCATGGGCCTGCTGTTCGCCGTCGAATGGCTGATAAGACAACGCGTGCGAGGACGCCCATGAACTGGATCGACCTTGAGCACCTGCTGCGCCCGCTGGATGCGCCACGCCAGGTGACCCAGGCTCCGGCCCTGGACCATGCCGCCCTGTGCCAACAGGCCCTTTGCCTGGCCGGCGGCCTGCGCCAACGTGGCGTGCAGCGCCTGGCAGTGCATCTGGAGGATGCCGCACAGCTGGCTGTCGCCCTGCTCGGCGCCTGGCGTGCCGGGGTCGAGGTATTGTTGCCCGCCGACCTGCAACCGGGCACCCGCGAACGCTGGAGCGCCCACGTCGATCTCTGGCTCAGCGACCAACCAGGTGACCTGGCCCCAGAGGCCCTGCAGGCCGCCCCATTGCCACCGGCGGACCTCGACCTGGATCAGTGCCGCATCAGCCTGTGCACCTCCGGCTCCAGTGGCGAACCCAAGCGCATCGACAAGCGACTGCGCCAACTGGCCAACGAGGTAACGGCCCTGGAACAGCTCTGGGGCGGGGCCCTGGGTGACGCCTGGATCATCGGTAGCGTCGCCACCCAGCACATCTATGGCCTGCTGTTTCGCGTGTTATGGCCGCTCTGTGCCGGGCGCGGTTTCGACAGGCGCCAACTGCCCTTCCCCGAAGACCTGCAGCGCGCCAGCCGCGAGCACCCGGCGTTCGCCTGGGTGGCCAGCCCCGCCCTGCTCAAGCGCATGGGTGACAACCTCGACTGGCCGGCCCTGAGCCTGGTACGCAAGGTCTTTTCCTCCGGTGGCGAATTGCCTGCCGATGCCGCCGAGCGCTTGCACCAGCGCCTGGGCCAATGGCCAACGGAAATTCTCGGCAGCTCCGAAACCGGCGGTATCGCCTGGCGGCAAGGTGAAGCCCTGTGGCAACCGTTCGCCGACGTGCGCTTGAGCCAGGATGAACAGGGCGCCTTGCGCATCGCATCACCGTACCTGCCTGCTGGGCATGTCGAGCAGAGCGCCGACGCCGTCGAGTTCACCAGCGACGGCCGCTTTCGCCTGCTCGGTCGCCTGGATCGCATCGTCAAGCTGGAAGAAAAGCGCATCTCCCTGCCCATGCTCGAACAGGCGCTGTGCACTCACGCCTGGGTTGCCGAGGCGCGCCTGGGCATGATCGAGGAAGGTCGCGCCTACCTTGGGGCGCTCCTGGTGCTCTCTGCCAACGGCCTGCATACCCTGCGCAACCAAGGTCGCCGCACCCTGGTGGAAGGCTTGCGCCAACACCTGGCCGCCCATTGCGAGGCCCTGGCGCTGCCACGCCGCTGGCGCCTGCTCCGGCAGTTGCCCCTCAATGCCCAGGGCAAACTCCCACAGGCTCAACTCCAGGCCCTTTTGCAGGCCCCTCGCAGCATGGCCGCAGAATGCCTGGAACAGCGCCAGGAAGGTGACACATGGCACCTGCGCCTTGCCGTACCCGTGGATTTGGCCTGCTTCACCGGGCACTTCCCGCAGGCACCGGTGCTACCGGGAGTGGTGCAGATCGACTGGGCTATCGCCCAGGCCCGCGAACTACTCGGCATCGATGGCCGCTTCGTCGGCATGGAGGTGCTCAAATTCCAGCAACTGGTCCGCCCTGGCGACGAGTTGGCACTGACCCTGCGCTTCGATACCGAGCGCGGCAAACTGTATTTCGCCTACAGCTGCGCCGGACAAGCCTGCGCCAGTGGCCGCATTCTGCTGGAGGCTTCCCGTGCATAGGGCCTGCGCTGTGATCCCGGTGTACAACCATGAGCAAGCAGTGCCGTCGGTGGTCGACAACCTGCTACGCGCCGGCCTGCCTTGCGTGCTGGTCGACGACGCCAGCCATGCGCCCTGTGCCCAGGTACTGCGGCAACTGGCCAAGCAAGACGATGTGCACCTGGTCAACCTGCCGGTCAACCAAGGCAAGGGCGGCGCCGTCATGGCCGGCCTGCGCGAAGCCGCACGCCTGGGCTTCAGCCATGCCTTGCAGGTGGACGCCGATGGGCAGCATGACCTGGCCGACGTCAGCCGCTTCCTGGAACAGTCGCAGGCTTATCCACAAGCGCTGGTGTGCGGTTATCCACAATACGATGCCAGCGTACCCAAGGGCCGCCTGTACGCCCGCTACCTCACCCACGTGTGGGTGTGGATCAACAGCCTGTCGCTGCGCATCCCCGACGCCATGTGTGGTTTGCGTATCTACCCATTACCCGTGACACTGGCCTTGATCGACAGCGTCAACCTCGGCCGGCGCATGGACTTCGACCCGGAGATCCTGGTGCGCCTGTCATGGCGTAACCAGCCAATGCGCTGGCTGCCGACACGGGTCCACTACCCGCAGGACGGCCTGTCGCACTTTCGCCTGTTCCACGACAACGCGCTGATCTCGAAGATGCACGCCAAGCTGTTCTTCGGCATGCTCCTACGCGCGCCGCTGATCCTCTGGCGCAGGTATCGCGCATGAGCGGGCAACCACAGCACTGGGCCGAGCAGCAGGAGCGCGGCAGCTTCTGGTTGATGAAGCTGACTGCGACCTTGGTGCGCTTGCTTGGCCGCCGCATGCTCAGCCCGCTGATCCATGTGGTTGTCGCCTATTTCTTCCTGTTCGGCCGTCGCGCCCGGCGCAGCGCCTGGCAATACCAGCAGCGGCTCAACCAGTGGAGCGGCGGGCAGGTACCGGCTCCCAGCCAATGGCGGGTGTTCCGTCAATTCATGGCATTCGCCGAGGCCCTGCTGGACAAGCTCGACGTGTGGAACGGCAGGCTGCGCCTGGAAGACATCGAGATCGAGGACCCGGCCCAACTGCGCCAGCGACTGCATGGCGAACGCGGCCAACTGCTGGTGGGCGCACACCTGGGTAACCTCGAGGTGTGCCGCGCCCTGGCCGAGATCGGCGAACAGGTCACCATGAACGTACTGGTCCATACTCGCCATGCCGAGCGCTTCAACCGCCTGCTGGGCGAGGCCGGGGCCAGCAACCTGCGGCTGATCCAGGTCAGCGAGCTGGATCCGGCAGTGATGCTGCAGTTATCCGAACGCCTGGAGCGCGGCGAGTGGTTGGCCATCGCCGGTGACCGCATCCCCCTGCACGGCACGCGCACGGTCGAGGTGGACTTCCTCGGCCATCCGGCCGCCTTTCCGCAGGGCCCGTGGTTACTGGCCGGGCTGCTGGGCTGCCCGCTCAACTTGCTGTTCTGTCTCAAGCACGAGGGCCGCTACCGGGTCGTCCTCGAACCGTTCGTCGAGCGCCTGCACTGGCGGCGTGGCCAACGCGAGCAGGTGATCGCCGAATGGGCCGTGCGCTACGCCGATCGCCTCGGCCATTACTGCTGCCAGGCCCCCCTGCAATGGTTCAATTTCTACCCCTTCTGGAAGACCGATGACGATGCATCCGCATGAGCCTGTAACCTTCGGCGAGTCGCCGCTCGCGATCGAGGATGTCCTGGCCCTGGCCGAGCGCCGGGCCCCGGCGCGCCTGCAGGACGACCCTGCCTATCGCGAGCGCATCGACCGCGGCGCACGCTTTCTCGACACCTTGCTCGACAAGGAAGGGGTGATCTATGGCGTGACCACCGGCTATGGCGACTCTTGCGTGGTGGCCGTACCGCTGGAGCACGTGGAAGCGCTGCCCCGACACCTGTACACCTTCCATGGCTGTGGCCTGGGCAAGCTGCTCGGCCCCATCGCCACTCGCGCGGTGCTCGCCGCCCGACTACGCTCGCTCAGTCATGGCGTGTCGGGCGTGCGCCTGGCATTGCTGGAGCGCCTGCGGGCGTTTCTCGAACACGATATCCTGCCGCTGATCCCGGAAGAGGGCTCGGTGGGCGCCAGCGGCGACCTGACCCCGCTGTCGTACGTCGCCGCCGCACTGTCCGGCGAACGCGAGGTGCTCTACCAGGGCGAGCGCCGTGGCAGCGCGGACGTACACCGTGAATTGGGCTGGCAACCGCTGGTGCTGCGGCCCAAGGAAGCCCTGGCACTGATGAACGGCACCGCGGTGATGACGGGCCTGGCCTGCCTGGCCTATGCCCGCGCCGACTACCTGCTGCACCTGGCCACGCGCATCACCGCACTCAACGTCATAGGTCTGCAGGGCAACCCCGAGCACTTCGACGAGCGCCTGTTCGCCGCCAAACCGCACCCTGGCCAGGCCCAGGTCGCCGCCTGGCTACGCCAGGATCTCGCCCTCGACGCCCCGCTGCCGCCGCTGCACCGCTTGCAAGACCGTTACTCGCTGCGCTGCGCTCCCCATGTACTAGGGGTGTTGGCCGATAGCCTGGGCTGGCTGCGAGGCTTCATCGAGACCGAGTTGAACAGCGCCAACGACAATCCGATCATCGATGGCGAAGCCGAGCGCGTGCTGCACGGCGGGCACTTCTATGGCGGCCATATCGCCTTCGCCATGGACAGCCTGAAGACCCTGGTCGCCAATGTCGCCGACCTGCTCGACCGCCAGCTCGCGCTGCTGGTAGACGTGCGCTACAACCACGGCCTGCCGAGCAACCTCTCCGGCGCCGAAGCCGACCGGGCGATGATCAACCACGGTTTCAAGGCCGTGCAGATCGGCGCCAGCGCCTGGACGGCCGAAGCCCTCAAGCAGACCATGCCGGCCAGCGTCTTCTCCCGCTCCACCGAATGCCACAACCAGGACAAGGTGAGCATGGGCACCATTGCCGCGCGCGACGCCCTGCGCGTATTGGAACTGACCGAGCAAGTCGCCGCCGCGACCCTGCTGGCAGCCAACCAAGGTGTCTGGCTGCGTGCCCGCCAAGCCGCTGCGCGGCCATTGCCGCCGGCCCTGGCACGCATGCATGAGGCCCTGCTGGAAGACTTCGCCCCGGTCATCGAAGACCGAGCCCTGGAAAGCGACCTGCGCCTGTGCCTCGAACGTATCGGCGAGCGCCACTGGAGGTTGCATGCGTAGCCCCGGCGTCTTCCATGTCGACAGCGAGATCGTCGTCCCCTTCTTCGACGTCGACAGCATGCATATCGTCTGGCACGGCCACTACGTCAAGTACCTGGAGATAGCCCGTTGCGCACTGCTCGATCGTCTCGAGCACAACTACCTGCAGATGCAGGCCAGCGGCTATGCCTGGCCGGTGATCGACCTGCAGCTGCGCTACATCCGTGGCGCCACCTTCGGCCAGCACCTGAAGGTGCGGGCCAGCCTGGTGGAGTGGGAAAACCGCTTGAAGATCCACTACCTGATCAGCGATGCCGCCACAGGCGAGCGCATGACCCGCGCCAGTACGGTGCAGGTCGCGGTGCATATCGACAGCGGGGAAATGCAACTGGCGTCACCGCAGGTCATGCTCGACGCGGTGCAGAAGGTATTGTCATGAAGCGCCTCGCGCACCTGCTCGCCACGCTCGCCCTACTGGCCGCCAGCGCCTTGGCCCAGGCCTTCGGCTTGGACGATCTGCAGAAACACCTGGGCGACACGGCGGTGGTCAAGGGGCCATTCATCCAGGAAAAACACCTGCGTGCCCTGCCGCAACCGCTGTTGAGCGAAGGCCGCTTCGTCCTCGCCCGCGACCATGGCCTGCTGTGGCTGCTGCAAGCGCCCTTGCGCCAGGACTACCGTATCGACGCCAGCGGCATCGCCCGGCGTACCCCCGAGGGCTGGCAAGCCTTGCCCAGCCGCAGCGCCGCCGCCGAACAAAACCGCCTGTTCTTCGCCGTGCTGCAAGGCGACAGCAGCGGCCTGCAACGTGACTTCGAACTGAGCCTGTCGGGCGACGCGCAGCACTGGCAACTGCGCCTGACACCTCGTTCGCTACTGCTCAAGCAGGTCTTCAAGCATATCGACATCACCGGTGGGCGCTTCGTTGAGCGCATCGAACTGAACGAAACCCAAGGCGACAGGACCGTTCTGCGCATGCCCCAAAGCAGCGGCGCGGCCACCCTGGACGACCCGGAGCGCCGTGATTTTGCCGACTGAACGCCTGTTGCCCCGCCTGTTCCTGGCCTTGTTGCTGGTCATGCTCGCCGTCGTCGGCTGGCAATGGCACCGGGGGGCACCGCTGTCGGCCGATCTGATGACCCTGGTCCCCGGCGCGAGCCAAGACCCGCTGGTCAAGCGCGCCGAACAGCGCATGCAAGAGCCGCTGAACCGCGAATTGCTGGTGCTGGTCGGTCACCCCGACCGCCAGCAGGCGCTCGCCATGACCGAGCGTCTGGCTGGACAATGGCAGGCCAGCGGGCTGTTCGAAAAGGTGCAGTGGAGCCTGCAGACCGACCTCGCCGCCGTACGCGAACAACTGCTGCAAGGGCGCCTGGCCATGCTTTCGGCCACGGATCGCCAGCAACTGCGCAAGGATCCCGACGCATTCGTCGAGCAGCGTGTGCACAACCTGTTCGACCCCTTCGCCGGCTTCAGCCTGGTGTCCAGCCAAGACGACTGGCTGGGCCTGACCGGACGTATCCAGGCCAGCCAGCCCAAACCTGCCAACGTCGAGCTGGACACCGCCAGTGGCGCCCTGATCGCCAAGGCCGAGGGCAAGCATTGGGTACTGCTGCGCGCACGTACCTACGCCGATGCCTTCGACATGCACCTGCCCTTGCAGGTGGCCGACCTGCTCGCCAGCAGCCGCACCCAGGCCGACCAGCAGGGCGCCCATCTCCTGGCAGCCAGCGGCCTGCTGCATGCCGCCGCTGGCCAACGACAGGCCAGCCGCGAGATCACCTGGGTCGGTGGTGGCGCCACCCTCGGCATCCTGCTGCTGTTGCTGCTGGCGTTCAAGCGCTGGCGGGTGTTGCTGGCGTTTGTCCCGGTCCTGGTGGGCATGCTGTTCGGCTCGGTGGTCTGCGTGATGCTGTTCGGCCAGATGCACGTCATGACCCTGGTGCTGGGCTCCAGCCTGATCGGCGTGGCGGTGGATTATCCCCTGCACTACTTGTCCAAGAGCTGGAGCCTGACGCCTTGGCGCAGTTGGCCAGCCGTACGCCTGGCCCTGCCGGGCATGAGCCTGAGCCTGGCGACCAGTTGCATCGGCTACCTGGCCTTGGCTTTCACGCCCTTCCCGGCACTGACCCAGATCGCCGCCTTCTCCGCCGCAGGCCTGGTCGGCGCCTACCTGAGCGCGGTGTGCCTGCTGCCTGCCCTGCTGGGGAAGGTCGAGCTGCAGCCGGCGCAGTGGCCACTGCGCATCGCCGAAACGCTCACCGATTGGCGCGAACGCCTGCTGCGCAGGGTGCCAAGCAGTGCGCTGCTGGTCCTGCTAGCCCTGTTCTGTGCCACCGGCCTGTGGCACCTGAACAGCCGCAACGATATCCGTCAATGGGTCGGCAGCCCACCCCAGTTGCTCGAAGAAGCCCAGGCAGTGGCACGCATCACAGGCTACCAGCCGACCAGCCAGTTCTATCTGGTGCGCGGCGCCGACCAGCAAGCGTTGCTCGATCGTTTGGAGGCGCTGTCCAGCAAGCTCGACGAATGGGTGGCGCAGGGCGAGCTCAAGGGCTACATGAGCCTCAGCCAGATCGTCGCCAGCCCCGCTGAACAAGCGCAGGCACGCCAGGCCCTGAGAGCCCTCGGCGCGCACTGGCAACCGCTCGTGGCCCTGGGCGTGCCAGAAGCGGCCCTGGTCGCCGAGCAAGCACAATTGTTGCAGCTACCCGTGCAGACCATCGACCAAGTGCTCGCCGGCCCCCTGGGCGAAGCCTGGCGGCCGTTATGGCTGGGCCAGGACGGTACGGGCGTGGCCGCCATCGTCAGCTTGCAGGGCCTGGGCGATGCCGCCCTGCTGCGCCTGCACACCGCTGAACTGGCCGGGGTGCAACTGATAGACCGGCTGGGTGAGCTGAACCAGGTATTCGCGGCCACCCAGGTCAGCGCCGCCGAACTCAAGCTGCTGTCCTGCGCCCTGATCCTGGTGCTACTGGCCCTGCCCTTCGGCCTTCGCGGCGCCCTGCGCATCGTGGCCCTGCCACTTCTGGCAGCCCTGTGCAGCCTGGCCAGCCTCGGCTGGCTCGGTCAGCCACTGACCCTGTTCAGCCTGTTCGGCCTGCTGCTGGTAACGGCGATCAGCGTCGACTACGCGATCCTGATGCATGAGCGCATCGGCGGCGATGCCGTGAGTCTGCTGGGTATCCTGCTGGCGGCACTCACCACCTGGCTGTCGTTCGGCCTGCTGGCCTTGTCGAGCACGCCAGCAGTGAGCAACTTCGGCCTGGCAGTAAGCCTGGGCCTGGTCTTCAGCTTCCTGTTGGCCCCCTGGGCTGCCCCTCGCGATGGAGGGCACACGTCGCCATGACCCGCCTTCTGTCATGGGCACCGGCCCTGGCGATGCATGCGCCGGCCAGCACGCTCGGCACGCGTCTCGGGTTGCCCTCAATCGCCAGCCTGACAACTGCTCCACCGGCAAGGAGGCCTCATGCCGAACCCTGAACTGCAACATCACCCCGTGGTGGTGATTGGCGCCGGCCCATCCGGTGCTATCGCCGCCACCCTGCTCAAACGTCGGGGGCACGACGTGCTGGTCCTCGAGCGCCAGCGGTTTCCGCGCTTCTCGATCGGCGAAAGCCTGTTGTCGCACTGCATCGACTTCGTCGAGGAGGCCGGCATGCTCGATGCCCTCCAGGCGGCAGGTTTCCAACTGAAAAACGGCGCTGCCTTCGCCTGGGGTGAGGCGTACACCGACTTCGACTTTGGCCAGACCTTCAGCAAAGGCCGGCCGACCACCTTCCAGGTACAGCGGGCACGCTTCGACCAACTGCTGGCCGACCAGGCCGAAGCGCAAGGCGTGGAAATCCGCTACGAGCATGAAATCGTCAGCGCCGATATGGATGGGGAACGACCGTACCTGCAGGTACGCCGTGCCGACGGCAGCGAGTACCCCGTGCATGCCAGCTTCGTGCTCGACGCGAGCGGCTATGGCCGTGTGCTGCCACGGCTGCTCGACCTGGAGGCGCCGTCGAACTTCCCAGTGCGCCAGGCCGTGTTCACCCATATCGAGGACCGCATCGACCACCCAGGCTTCGACCGCGACAAGATCCTCATCACCACCCACCCCGAACACCGCGACATCTGGTTCTGGACCATCCCGTTCAGCGATGGCCGCACCTCGCTAGGGGTCGTTGCCGCTACCGAGCGCTTCGCCGACGCGCCCGGCGACCTGGACGCCTGCCTCAAGCACTTCGTGGCCCAGGCCCCCAGCCTGTCCAAGGTGCTGGCCAACGCCGTCTGGGACACCCCGGCGCGCGCCATCGGCGGCTACTCGGCCAACGTCAAGGCCCTGCACGGCAAGGGCTTCGCGCTGCTGGGCAATGCCGCCGAGTTCCTCGACCCGGTGTTTTCCTCGGGCGTGACCATTGCCATGCGTTCGGCCAGCATGGCCGCCGGCCTACTGCACCGCCAGCTGCAAGGCGAGGCGGTGGACTGGCAGCGGGACTTCGCCGAACCGCTCAAGCGTGGCATCGATACCTTCCGCGCCTATGTCGAAGGCTGGTACGACGGCAGCTTCCAGGACGTGATCCACCACCCCGGCAGCTCACCTGAGATCCGCGCCATGATCAGTTCGATCCTCGCCGGCTATGCCTGGGACCTGCGCAATCCGTTCGTCGTCGAGCCCAGGCGCCGCCTGCAGACCTTGGCCGAACTGTGCGCGAGGGCGCCGGCATGAGCCAGCAACCGTTCCTCAGCGACACCTACGTCGAAGAGACCCGCTTCGGCTTCTGGTTCCTGCGCAGCCACACCTGGCAGCATCATGTGCTGCGAGTGGCCATCAACGACCTGCGCCGCCTGTTCGACGACGAGCCGCCGCAGGCACCGGTACTGCTCGACGCCGGCTGTGGCCAGGGCAAATCGTTCAAGCACCTGCAGCAGGTGTTCGCGCCGTCGCGGCTGCTCGGCACCGATGCCGACCCGCACAGCCTCGAGCTCAGCGCGGCGGAGGCAGAACGCCTGGGACTCGACGTGGAACTGCGTGGCAGCGACTGCGCTCGATTGCAGTTCGCCGATGCCAGCATCGACATCCTGTTCTGCCACCAGACCTTCCACCACCTGGTGGAACAGGAACAAGCCCTGGCCGAGTTCTACCGGGTGCTCAAGCCCGGCGGTTACCTGCTATTCGCCGAATCTACCGAGGCGTACATCGACACCTGGGTGATTCGCTGGTTGTTCCGTCACCCCATGCACGTGCAGAAGAGCGCCGAGCAATACCTGCGGATGCTGCGCGATCAAGGGTTCGAATTCGCCTCGCACAACATCTCGTACCCCTACCTGTGGTGGAGCCGGGCCAAAGACTTCGGCCTGCTCGAACGCCTCGGCCTGCGCAAGCCGCCGCCCGTTGGCCAACGAGAAGAGACCCTGGTCAACGTAGTGGCACGCAAGCCCCTGGAGCATCCGTGAAGTACCTGCTGGCAATCATCCTGTGCCTGCTGCTCGGCGCCTGTGCCGCACGCCCGCCGCTGCCTACGCAGCTACCGCAGCTGGATCTGCCGCGGCAATTGCACGTCGAGCGCGAGCAGGCCGGGCAGCGCCAGGACTGGCTGCTGGTGATCCAGCGCGAGGAAGGCCGATTGCGCTGGTCGCTGCTCGACCTGCTAGGCATCCCCCTGGCCCGCCAACTGCTCGAAGGTGAACACTGGCAGGCCGACGGCCTGTTGCCACCCAACCCGCAAGCCCGCGAACTGTTCGCTGCCGTGCTGTTCGCCCTGACACCGTCCGGGCAATTGCCACAGCTCTATCCGCAAGCACATCAGCAGGGCGAGTTGCGCTGGTTGGGCGACCGTTGGCAGGTCACCTATCGGGCGGCCGACACCTTCGACTTGAACCTCGGCCAAGGCCTGCGCTATCTAATCAGCCCACTGCCCAGCGAGAATACGCCATGACCGCCTACCTCAATGCCTTGGGCCTGGTCTGTGCCCTAGGCCGTGGCCAAGCCGAAGTCGCCGCCCATCTGTTCGCGGGAGATTGCTCCGGCATGCAGCCCCAAGAGGGCTGGATCGCCGAGCGCAGCCCACCGGTCGGCGCGGTGACAGGCGAGCTCCCGGCAGTCCCCCTGCCAGGGCAGCACAGCCGCAACAACCAACTGCTGTACAGCGCCGCCCTGCAGATCGAGCCGGCCATCCGCCAGGCCATCGACCGCCATGGCGCCGGTCGGGTTGCGGTGATTCTGGGCACCAGCACCTCGGGCATCGCCGAGGCCAGCGATGGCATTGCCGAGTACCTCAAGACCCAGCACTTTCCCGAGCGCTACCGCTACGACCAACAGGAACTCAGCGCCCCCGCGAACTTCCTTGCCGACTGGCTACAACTAAGCGGCCCGGCCTACGTGATTTCCACGGCCTGCACGTCCAGTGGGCGTGCCCTGTCGAGTGCGCGCCGGCTGCTCGACCTGGGCCTTTGCGACGCGGTTCTGTGCGGCGGTGTCGACAGCCTCTGCGGCCTGACCCTCAACGGCTTCAGCGCCTTGGAAGCGCTCAGCGACCATCGCTGCAATCCGTTCTCGGTGAACCGCAACGGCATCAACATCGGTGAAGGCGCGGCGCTGTTCCTGATGACTCGCGAACGTAACCCCGCAGGCCCGTCCATCGCCCTGCTCGGCACGGGTGCCGGCTCCGATGCACATCACATCTCGGCGCCGGACCCAACCGGCAAAGGTGCCTTGCAGACCATGCGCAAAGCCTTGGACAATGCCGGCCTCGTGCCAGGGCAAATCGACTACCTGAACCTGCATGGCACCGCCACCCCCCATAACGACGCCATGGAAAGCCTGGCAGTGCATGAGCTGTTCGGTTCCGCACTGCCATGTTCCTCGAGCAAGCCCATGACAGGCCACACCCTTGGCGCCGCGGGCGCACTGGAGGCGGCATTCTGTTGGTTGAGCCTGAGCGAGCACAACCCGATGGGCCTGCTGGCGCCGCATGTCTGGGATGGCCAGGCCGATCCGCAATTGCCGGCCCTGTCGCTGACCAGGGCAGGCCAGTGCCTGAGCACGCGAAGCCCACGTCGATTGATGAGCAATTCGTTCGCCTTCGGCGGCAACAACGTCAGCCTGATTCTCGGAGACGTCCCATGATCCCCTGGCCATTGGCCGAGCTGCTGCCTCACGCCGGCGACATGATCTTGATCGACCAGGTCGACAACTGCGATGAAGAGCAGATACACACCCGCGCCACCGTTCGCCCCGGCGGCCTGTTCAACCGTGCCGACGGCAGCCTGCCAGCCTGGCTCGGCATCGAGTTGATGGCACAGAGCGTTGCCGCCTATGCCGGTTGCCGTGCACGCCGCCAAGGCCAGCCAGTGGCGCTGGGTTTCCTGCTCGGTACCCGCAAGTACGAATGTGACGTCGAGCACTTCCCGGCAGGCACCGAGCTGCACATCCACGCCTTGCGCTCACTGGAAGACGAGAACGGCATGGGTGTGTTCGAATGCCACCTGCGCGCCCCCGGCATCTACGCCACGGCCCGCCTGAATGTCTATCGCCCGCCGCAAGCGGCCAGTTACCTGGCTGAAGCAGGCCCAGAGGAGTCACCCCATGACTGATACCATCCTGGTCACCGGTTCGAGCCGGGGCATCGGCCGAGCCATCGCCCTGCGCCTGGCCCGCGCAGGCTTCGACCTGGTTCTGCACTGCCGCAGCGGTCGTACCGAGGCAGAGGCCGTCGCCAGCGAAGTCCGGGGGCTGGGCCAACAGGCGCGGGTGTTGCAGTTCGACGTCGCCGACCGCGCCGCCTGCCGGGCCATCCTGGAAAGCGACGTGGACACCCACGGCGCTTACTACGGGGTGGTATGCAACGCCGGGCTGACCCGTGACGGCGCCTTCCCCGCGCTGACCGACGAGGACTGGGACCAGGTCATGCGCACCAACCTGGATGGTTTCTACAACGTCCTGCAGCCGCTGACGATGCCGATGATCCGCCGCCGAGCACCGGGCCGTATCGTTTGCATCACCTCGGTCTCGGGGCTGATCGGCAACCGCGGCCAGGTCAACTACAGCGCCTCCAAGGCCGGCCTGATCGGCGCCGCCAAGGCCCTGGCGATAGAGTTGGGCAAACGCCGCATCACCGTCAATTGCGTCGCTCCCGGGCTGATAGACACGGCGATGCTCGACGAACACGTACCGGTCGAAGAACTGCTGAAGATGATCCCGGCCGGGCGCATGGGTACGCCAGAAGAAGTAGCAAGTGCGGTGAACTTCCTGATGTCGCCGGAGGCGGCCTACATCACCCGCCAGGTATTGGCGGTCAACGGGGGGTTGTGCTGATGCGCCGCGTCGTGGTCACCGGCATGGCCGGCCTTACCGCCCTGGGCAACGACTGGGCAACCATCGCCGGGCATTTCGCCAACCAGCGCAGCGGTATCCGGCGCATGGACGAGTGGGATCGCTTCGAGGAGCTCAACACTCGCCTGGCCGGGCCCATCGATGATTTCAACGTGCCTGGCCACTGGACCCGCAAGCAATTGCGTAGCATGGGCCGCGTCTCGCGCCTGGCGGTGGCTGCCGCCGAGCGCGCCCTGGCCGATGCCGGCCTGCTCGACGACCCGAGCATCCGCGACGGGCGCATGGGGGTGGCCTGTGGTTCTTCGACCGGCAGCACCGACGAAATCAAGGCCTTCGGCAACATGCTGCTGAACTCGGTGGCCGACGGGCTCAACGCCAACTCCTATGTGCGCATGATGCCGCACACCACTGCGGCCAACATCAGCATCTTCTTTGGCCTGACCGGGCGCCTGATCCCGACCTCCAGCGCCTGCACCAGCGGCAGCCAGGGTATTGGCTATGCCTACGAAGCGATCAAGTACGGTCGCTTGCCGATGATGCTCGCGGGCGGAGCCGAGGAGCTGTGCCCCACCGAGGCCATGGTCTTCGACGCCTTGTATGCCACCAGCCTGAAGAACGACACCCCGCACCTGAGCCCCCGCCCCTATGACAGTGGCCGCGACGGCCTGGTGATCGGCGAGGGCGGCGGCATGCTGGTGCTCGAAGAGCTCGAACACGCCTTGGCCCGCGGGGCACGCATCCACGCCGAAATCGTCGGCTTCGGCAGCAATGCCGACGGTCAGCACACTACCCGTCCGGAACAAGCCACCATGCGCCGGGCCATGGAGCTGGCGTTGGAGGACGCAGGCCTTGCCCCCGAGGCCATCGGCTACGTCAACGGCCATGGCACCGCTACCGAACAAGGTGACATCGCCGAGACCCTGGCCACCAGCAGCCTGTTCGGCCCGCGCATGCCGATCAGTTCGCAGAAGAGCTTCCTCGGCCACACCTTGGGGGCCTGCGGCGCGCTGGAATCGTGGTTCAGCATCGAGATGATGAACAGCGACCGCTACGTGCACACCCTCAACCTCGATCACATCGACCCACGCTGCGGCGAGCTGGACTACCTGCAAGGAGAGTTCCGCGCCATGAGCCGCGAGTACGTCATGAACAACAACTTCGCCTTCGGCGGGGTCAACACCTCGTTGATCTTCCGCCGCTGGCCCTGAAATACCACCCTACTGGAGAGCAAGGAATGTCTTCACTGATCCGCGCCGCGGCCCTGGGCCTGGCGTTGACCGCGCTGACCGGCTGCACCTCGAAGCCTGTGATGAACCCGGCGGAACAACTGGCCGCCAATCACGGCTACAGCCAGGCACAGGTGCAGTTGGCGATCCTCAAGGCCATCGCCGATCGAGGCTGGACCGCACGCAACGTTGGCCCCAACCTGATCCAGGCCGACATCACCGTACGCAACACCTTCTTCGCCGCGGTGGATATCCACTACAGCACCAGCCAGTTCCGCATCGCCTACCGCGACAGCCGCGAGCTGGGCTACAAGAACGGCAAGATCCACCGCAACTACAACCGCTGGGTCTACAACCTCGACCGCAGCATCCTGCGCGAGCTGAACCTTCTGGCCACCCAGAACATCCTGCAACAGCAGGGCACTGCAACCCTCCACAACTGATCGAGGAACGATCCCATGCGTCTGAAGACCTGGACCGCCACCACCGCCCTGTTGCTCTGTGCCCTGCCCGGCCTCAGCCAGGCCCGTGACACGGCGCTATACCTGCCGTTCGAGAAGGTCGTGCAGCAAATGCTGGCCGAGAAGAAGCTCGATGGTTCGGTGAAGTTCTACCTGGCCGGCGTGCAGCCACGTGGAAAGGTCAAGGTGATCAGCCCCAATGCAGTCACCAACAAAAAGACCAACGCGTTCAACAAGAGCGACGAGGCGGCCTGTGAGGGGGCATTGCAGTCAGCGCTGCTGACCTTGCAGGACGCCGCGCGCAAGGCCAATGCCAACGCCGTGACCAATATCGCCAGCTACTACAAGAAGAACGAGCGCAAGGACCCTGCGACCTATGAGTGCCATGCCGGTGCCGTGATCGCTGGCGTTGCCCTCAAGGGCGACCTGGCTCGCGTCGACTGACCCAGACCCGCGTCGATCACCGGCACGCTGGCTACTGAAAGCCTGTGCCGGTGAGCAATTCGGCAAAGGCCTTGGCCATCGCTGAGCCCGCGCCACTGCGCTGCACCAGCCACACCGCCGTCGTTGCCTCCTCGTCCAGCAGCAGCCGATACACCACCCCTTCGATGCGCATACGCTGGAACGACGCCGGCAACACCGACACCCCCAGCCCCGCCGATACCAGGCCGATGATGGTCATCGCCTCGCCCGCCTCCTGGGCGAAATGCGGGCTGAAGCCGGCCTGCCGCGCCAGGCTCAGCAACTGCGCATGCAGCCCGCTGCCATAGCTGCGCGGGAAAAACACGAACGGTTCAGGCGCCAGGTCGGCCATGTACACTCCCTGCTCGCGGCTCACAGCCAGCGGATGCGAGGCGTTGAGCACCGCCACCAGCGGCTCGCGAAACAGCTCGGTGGCCACCAAGCCATCTGGCAAGGGCATGGGGCGCATCAGCCCGACCTCGATGGACTCGTCGAATACCGCATCCGCCACGTCGCGGCTGCTCATTTCCTTGAGGTTCAGGTGCACCGCCGCAAAGCGCTGGCGGAAGGCATGGATGGCCTTGGGGATCTTCGAGGTGAAGGGCGCCGAGGAGGTGAAGCCGATCTTCATCTCGCCCAGCTCACCCAGTTGCGCGCGCCGCGCCACGTCGGCGGCCCTTTCCACCTGGGCCAGGACCTGGCGGGCCTCCTCGAGGAACAGCCGCCCCGCTTCGCTCAGCTCGACCCGACGGTTGGTACGCTCGAACAACCGCGCGCCCAGCTCCTGCTCCAACGCCAGGATCTGCTGGCTCAGCGGCGGCTGCGAGATGCCCAGTTGCTGGGCGGCCCGGCCGAAATGCAACTCCTCGGCCACGGCGATGAAATAGCGTAGATGGCGCAGCTCCATGATCGGCTCCAGACAAGTCGCAAAACGTCTTAAATAGGTCGAATAATATATTGGATCTAATCATTAGCCAGCTATATGCTTTTTCCATCGCAATACCGGCCTGCGCGCCCGAGGTACCCCGATCGTGAAAACAGCCGTAGCCCCGCTCCCCGCCGAACCTGAACCCGCCACGCCCGCGCTGGACGACACCTGGATCGAGAAAGGCACCCCGGCCTTCATGAAGACCGTGTTGGCCCTGTTCAGCGGCGGTTTCGCCACCTTCGCCCTGCTCTACTGCGTGCAACCGATGATGCCGCTGTTGTCGCAGGAATTCGCCATCAATGCGGCGCAGAGCAGCCTGGTGCTATCGGTGTCCACCGCCACGCTGGCCTTCGGCCTGCTGGTCACCGGGCCGATCTCCGACCGTATCGGGCGCAAGCCGGTGATGGTCTGCGCCCTGCTCTGCGCCGCCCTGGCGACCCTGGCCAGCGCGGTGATGCCGACCTGGGAAGGGGTGCTGGCGACCCGCGCGCTGGTGGGGCTGGCCCTGAGCGGCCTGGCGGCGGTGGCGATGACCTACCTGAGCGAAGAGATCCACCCGCAACACATCGGCCTGGCCATGGGGCTGTACATCGGCGGCAATGCCATCGGCGGCATGAGCGGGCGGTTGATCACCGGCGTGTTGATCGACTTCGTCAGCTGGCACACGGCGATGCTGACCATCGGCGGCCTGGCCCTGGTGGCGGCGCTGGTGTTCTGGAAGGTGCTGCCCGAGTCACGCAACTTCCGCCCCCAGGCGCTGAACCCGCGCAGCCTGCTGAATGGCTTCGTCGTGCACCTGCGCGATGCCGGCCTGCCCTGGCTGTTCCTCGAGGCGTTCTTGCTGATGGGGGCCTTCGTCACCCTGTTCAACTACATCGGCTATCGCCTGCTCGCCGAGCCTTACCACATGAACCAGGCGCTGGTCGGCCTGCTTTCGGTGGTCTACCTGTCGGGTATCTACAGTTCCGCCCAGGTGGGCGCCCTGGCCGACCGGCTAGGCCGGCGCAAGGTCTTCTGGGCCAGTATCGTGGTGATGGCGGGTGGGCTGCTGATGACCCTGGCCAGCCCGCTGGCGATGGTGATCCTCGGCATGCTGGTGTTCACCTTCGGCTTCTTCGGCGCCCATTCGGTGGCCAGCAGCTGGATTGGCCGCCGGGCCTTGAAGGCCAAGGGGCAGGCATCTTCGCTGTACCTGTTCTGCTATTACGCCGGGTCGAGCGTTGCCGGGACGGCGGGCGGGGTGTTCTGGCACCAGGCCGGGTGGAACGGGATCGGGCTGTTCATCGGCAGCTTGCTGGCGGTGGCGCTACTGGTGGCGTTGTACCTGAGTCGCTTGCCGGCCAAGACGGCCTGAGCAAGGGGGCTGCTTCGCAGCCCATTCGCGGGCAAGCCCGCTCCCACAGGGTCCGCGTCGATCACAAATGATGTGATTCGCAAGGCCGTGTGGGAGCGGGCTTGCCCGCGAATGGGGCGCGAAGTGGCCCCTTTTGCGCGATCAGTTGACGATCTCGACGATATCCACATCCACCTCGCGGCTCATCAGATGCTTTTCCACCTCGCCCGTCAGCTTGACCTTGGTCTTCTCGTCGAACGGCGTCGACGGCAGGTCTTCGTCGTCGATCTCAACGGTGATGGTGCCGGTGCTGTCCTTGAACTCGTACTTGTCGTCGTTGTTGATCTTCTTGGTCACGAACCCCTGCAGCACCACCGGGGTGTCGTCAGCGGCATCGTTGGCGGCGGCGACGGTGGTCACCGGCTGGGCACCCGGGCCGGTGTAACCGGCGGCCAGGGCGGTGGTGCTCAGCAGCGGGGCGAGGATCAGGGCAAGGTAACGGGTTTTCATGGGAATCGGGTCCTGTTTCGGTTTCGATGGGACCAGATTAGCGACGATCACTGAATTGAAACTTAATGCGACAGCTCGGGGCCGCTGTGCGGCCCCGGCCCAAGTCATGCGTGATAGCGCGCCGACAACTCGTGCACGGCGTTGATGAACACGCCGGCGTGCTCCGGATCGACCTCTGGCGTGATGCCATGGCCTAGGTTGAATACATGGCCGCTGCCGTGGCCGTAGCTTTCCAGGATCCGCGCCACTTCCTTGCGGATCGCTTCGGGCCTGGCGTACAGCACGGTCGGGTCCATGTTGCCCTGCAGGGCGACCTTGTCGCCGACCCGGCGACGGGCATCGCCGATCTCGCAGGTCCAGTCCAGGCCCAAGGCATCGGCACCAGCTTCGGCGATGCTTTCCAGCCACAGGCCGCCGTTCTTGGTGAACAGGATCACCGGCACCTTGCGGCCTTCGTGCTCACGGATCAGGCCACTGACGATCTTGCGCATGTAGGCCAGGGAAAATGCTTGGTAGGCCGCCGCCGACAGGTTGCCACCCCAGGTGTCGAAGATCTGCACGGCCTGGGCACCGGCCTGGATCTGGCCGTTGAGGTAGCTGGTGACCGACTGGGCCAGCTTGTCCAGCAGCAGGTGCAGGGCCTCGGGGTTGTCGTAGAGCATCGCCTTGGTCTTGCGGAAGTCCTTGGAAGAACCGCCTTCGACCATGTAGGTGGCCAGGGTCCAGGGGCTGCCGGAGAAGCCGATCAGCGGCACGCGGCCATTCAGCTCGCGGCGGATGGTGCTGACCGCATCCATGACGTAGCCCAGGTCCTTCTGCGGATCAGGGATCGGCAGCGCCTCGATGTCGGCCGGCGTACTGATGACCTTCTTGAAGCGCGGGCCTTCGCCGGTTTCGAAGTACAGGCCCTGGCCCATGGCGTCGGGGATGGTGAGGATGTCCGAGAAGAGGATCGCCGCATCCAGCGGGTAGCGGTCCAGCGGCTGCAAGGTGACCTCGCAGGCGAACTGCGGGTTCATGCACAGGCTCATGAAGTCCCCGGCCTTGGCGCGGCTGGCGCGGTATTCCGGGAGGTAGCGGCCGGCCTGGCGCATCATCCAGACGGGGGTGACATCTACGGGTTGCTTGAGCAGTGCACGCAGGAAACGATCGTTCTTCAGGGCAGTCATGTCGGCATCCAGCAAAAAAGTGCGGGCATTTTCTCAGAGGCCAGCACAAAAGGCACGGCCAGGACCATGCGTTTTGTCTATTGGATGCCGTGGATCAAGCATTTTTGTATACAAGAGCACGGCCAATCTGGGTTGAACAATCCTAGGGGCCGCGTTGCGGCCCCTAGGATCGATCAGACTTCGAGGTAGTCCAGGATACCTTCAGCGGCGGTACGCCCTTCGAAGATCGCCGTCACCACCAGGTCCGACCCGCGCACCATGTCGCCACCGGCGAACACCTTCGGGTTGCTGGTCTGGTGCTTGAACTTGCCCTTCTCCGGCGCCACCACGCGGCCCTGGTTGTCGGTCTGGATGCCGAACTGCTCGAACCACGGCGCCGGGCTCGGGCGGAAGCCGAAGGCGATGACCACGGCATCGGCCGGCAGGATCTCCTCGGAGCCGGGGATCGGCTCGGGGCTGCGGCGGCCACGGGCGTCCGGCTCACCCAGGCGGGTCTCGACCACCTTGACGCCTTCGACCTTGTCCTCGCCGACGATGGCGATGGGCTGGCGGTTGTAGAGGAACTTCACGCCCTCTTCCTTGGCGTTCTTCACCTCGCGGCGCGAGCCCGGCATGTTGGCCTCGTCACGGCGATAGGCGCAGGTGACCGACTTGGCGCCCTGGCGGATCGAGGTGCGGTTGCAGTCCATCGCGGTGTCGCCACCGCCGAGTACCACCACCTTCTTGCCCTGCATGTCGACGAAATCTTCCGGCGACTTCTCGAAGCCCAGGTTGCGGTTGACGTTGGCGATCAAGAAGTCCAGCGCGTCGTGCACGCCCGGCAGGTCCTCGCCCGGGAAACCGCCCTTCATGTAGGTGTAGGTACCCATGCCCATGAACACTGCATCGTACTCGGCGAGCAGTTGCTCCATGGTGACGTCCTTGCCCACCTCGGTGTTCAGGCGGAACTCGATGCCCATGCCGCCGAAGACTTCGCGGCGGTTGGCCAGCACGGTCTTCTCCAGCTTGAACTCGGGGATGCCGAAGGTCAGCAGGCCGCCGATCTCCGGGTTACGGTCGAACACCACCGGGGTCACCCCGGCGCGCACCAGCACGTCGGCACAGCCCAGGCCCGCCGGGCCCGCGCCGATGATCGCGACACGCTTGCCGGTTGGCTTGACCTTGGACATGTCCGGGCGCCAGCCCATGGCGAAGGCGGTGTCGGTGATGTACTTCTCCACCGAACCGATGGTCACCGCGCCGAAACCGTCGTTCAGGGTGCAGGCACCCTCGCACAGGCGGTCCTGCGGGCAGACCCGGCCACACACTTCCGGCAGGGTGTTGGTCTGGTGCGACAGCTCCGCAGCGGCCAGGATGTTGCCTTCGGAAACCAGCTTCAACCAGTTGGGGATGAAGTTGTGCACCGGGCACTTCCATTCGCAGTACGGGTTACCGCAGCCCAGGCAGCGGTGCGCCTGCTCCACGGACTGCTGCGGCTTGAAGGGTTCGTAGATCTCGACGAACTCCTTCTTGCGCTGGCGCAGCAGCTTCTTCTTCGGGTCCTTGCGCCCCACCTCGATGAACTGGAAGTCGTTGTTCAGACGTTCAGCCATTTTTCAAAACCTCTTAACAGCAGCCGCAAGCTACACGCTGCAAGCCGCAAGACGATCACTTAAGCCGGGCAAACCTCGTACTGCTTTTGCGTGCAGCGTGAGGCTTGCCACTTGCAGCTGTTGTTACTGCGGGTTGGCACGGGTGCTGGACAGCAGTTGCTTCAGGTTGGCCGCCTTCGGCTTGACCAGCCAGAAGCGCCGCACGTAGTCGTCCAGGTTCTCCGAGAGCTCACGCCCCCACTCGCTGCCGGTCTCTTCCACGTATTCGGCAAGGACCCGCGCCAGGTGGCTGCGGTAGGCCTCCATCGCTTCGCCACTGATACGCTGGATTTCCACCAGCTCGTGGTTGAGCTTGTCGACGAAGGTATTGTCCATGTCGAGCACGTAGGCAAAGCCGCCAGTCATGCCAGAACCGAAGTTGTAACCGGTCTTGCCCAGGACGCAGACAAAGCCGCCGGTCATGTATTCACAACAGTGATCGCCGGTGCCCTCGACCACAGCGTGGGCGCCGGAGTTACGCACAGCGAAGCGCTCGCCCGCGGTACCGGCAGCGAACAGCTTGCCGCCGGTGGCACCGTACAGGCAGGTGTTGCCGACGATGGCGCTGTGCTGGGTTTCGAACGGGCTGCCGGCAGGCGGCACGATGGTCAGCTTGCCGCCGGTCATGCCTTTGCCGACATAGTCGTTGGCGTCGCCTTCCAGGTGCAGGTTCAGGCCACCGGCGTTCCACACGCCGAAGCTCTGCCCCGCGGTGCCCTTGAAGCGGAAGGTGATCGGCGCCCCGGCCATGCCCTGGTTGCCGTGCAGGCGGGCGATCTCGCCGGAGATGCGCGCGCCGATGGAGCGGTCGCAGTTGCAGATGTCGAGCTCGAACTCGCCACCGGACAGGTCGCGGATCGCCGGCAGGGCCATCTCGACCATCTTCTCGGCCAGTTCGCCCTTGTCGAACGGCGGGTTCTTGTCGACTTCGCAGAACTGCGGCTTGTCGGCCGGGATGTGCGAGCTGCCCAACAGCGGCGACAGGTCCAGGTACTGCTGGCGCTCGGTGTCGCCCGGCAGCACTTCGAGCAGGTCGGTGCGGCCGATCAGCTCGCCGAGGCTGCGCACGCCCAGCTTGGCCAGCCACTCGCGGGTCTCCTCGGCGATGAAGGTGAAGAAGTTCACCACCATGTCGACGGTACCGATGTAGTGATCCTTGCGCAGCTTGTCGTTCTGGGTGGCCACGCCGGTGGCGCAGTTGTTCAGGTGGCAGATGCGCAGGTACTTGCAGCCCAGGGCGATCATCGGCGCGGTGCCGAAGCCGAAGCTTTCGGCGCCGAGGATCGCGGCCTTGATCACGTCCAGGCCGGTCTTCAGGCCGCCGTCGGTCTGTACCCGCACCTTGCCGCGCAGGTCGTTGCCGCGCAGGGTCTGGTGAGTCTCGGCCAGGCCCAGCTCCCAGGGCGCGCCGGCGTACTTGATCGAGGTCAGCGGCGAAGCGCCGGTACCGCCGTCGTAGCCGGAAATGGTGATCAGGTCGGCATAGGCCTTGGCCACGCCAGCGGCGATAGTGCCGACGCCGGCCTCGGCCACCAGCTTGACCGACACCAGCGCCTGCGGGTTGACCTGCTTGAGGTCGTAGATCAGCTGGGCCAGGTCTTCGATCGAGTAGATGTCATGGTGCGGCGGTGGCGAGATCAGGGTCACGCCCGGCACCGCATAGCGCAGGCGAGCGATCAGGCCGTTGACCTTGCCGCCTGGCAGCTGGCCGCCCTCGCCAGGCTTGGCGCCCTGGGCCACCTTGATCTGCAGCACTTCGGCGTTGACCAGGTATTCCGGGGTGACGCCGAAGCGGCCGGTGGCCACCTGCTTGATCTTCGAGCTCTTGATGGTGCCGTAGCGCGCCGGGTCCTCGCCGCCCTCACCGGAGTTGGAGCGGGCACCCAGGCGGTTCATCGCCTCGGCCAGGGCCTCATGGGCTTCCGGCGACAGGGCGCCGAGGGAAATACCGGCGGAGTCGAAGCGCTTGAGGATGTCCTCCAGCGGCTCGACCTGCTCCAGCGCCAGCGGCTGCTCGGCCACCTTCACGTTCAACAGGTCGCGGATCATCGACACCGGACGCTGGTCGACCAGCGTGGTGTATTCCTTGAACTTGGCGTAGTCGCCCTTCTGCACGGCGGCCTGCAGGGTGTTGACCACGTCCGGATTGTAGGCGTGGTACTCGCCGCCGTGGACGAACTTGAGCAGGCCACCCTGCTGGATCGGCTTGCGCGCGCTCCAGGCTTCGGCGGCGAGCAGCTTCTGGTCGTTTTCCAGGTCGACGAAACGCGCGCCCTTGATGCGGCTGGACACACCCTTGAAGCTGAGGTCGACCACTTCCTCGGCCAGGCCCACGGCTTCGAACAGCTGGGCGCCGCGGTAGGAGGCGATGGTCGAGATGCCCATCTTCGACAGGATCTTCAACAGGCCCTTGGAGATGCCCTTGCGGTAGTACTTGAACACTTCGTCCAGGTCGCCCAGCACCTCGCCGGTGCGGATCAGGTCGGCCAGCACTTCGTAGGACAGGTACGGGTAGACAGCCGAGGCACCGAAGCCCAGCAGCACGGCGAAGTGGTGCGGGTCGCGGGCGGTGGCGGTTTCCACCAGGATGTTGCTGTCGCAGCGCAGGCCCTGCTCGGTCAGGCGATGGTGCACCGCACCGACGGCCAGGGAGGCATGCACCGGCAGCTTGCCCGGGGCGATGTAGCGGTCGCTCAGCACCAGTTGGGTCTTGCCGGCACGCACGGCCTCTTCGGCCTGGTCGGCGATGTTGCGGATGGCCGCTTCCAGGCCGACGCTCTCTTCATAGTTGAGGTCGATCAGCTGGCGCTCGAAGCCTTCGCGCTCCAGGTTCATCAGCGAGCGCCACTTGGCGGGCGAGATGACCGGCGAGCTGAGGATCACCCGCGAGGCGTGCTCGGGGGACTCCTGGAAGATGTTGCGCTCGGCGCCCAGGCAGATCTCCAGGGACATGACGATCGCTTCACGCAGCGGGTCGATCGGTGGGTTGGTCACCTGGGCGAACTGCTGGCGGAAGAAGTCGTACGGCGAACGCACGCGCTGGGACAGCACGGCCATCGGCGTGTCGTCGCCCATGGAGCCGACCGCTTCCTGGCCCTGCTCGCCAAGCGGACGCAGGACCTGGTCACGCTCTTCGAAGGTGACCTGGAACATTTTCATGTACTGCTTGAGCTGGTCGGCGTCGTAGCTGGCCACGCCCTGGTCGTCGCTCAGGGTCGCCTGGATGCGCAAGGCGTGCTGGCGCAGCCAGCGCTTGTAGGGGTGGCGCGACTTGAGACGGTTGTCGATGGCGTCGGTATCGAGGATCTGGCCGGTCTCGGTGTCCACGGCGAAGATCTGGCCCGGGCCGACACGGCCCTTGGCCAGGACGTCCTCGGGCTTGTAGTCCCACACGCCGATTTCCGAGGCCAGGGTGATGTAGCCATTGCGGGTGGTGACCCAGCGTGCCGGGCGCAGGCCGTTGCGGTCGAGCAGGCAGACTGCGTGGCGGCCTTCGGTCATGACGATGCCGGCCGGGCCGTCCCAGGGCTCCATGTGCATGGAGTTGTATTCGTAGAACGCACGCAGGTCGGCGTCCATGGTCTCGACGTTCTGCCAGGCCGGCGGCACCAGCATGCGCACGCCCCGGAACAGGTCGATGCCGCCGGTGACCATCAGCTCGAGCATGTTGTCCATGCTCGAAGAGTCGGAGCCGACGCGGTTGACCAGTGGGCCGAGTGCCTCGAGGTCGGGAATCAGGTCGTTGGCGAACTTGGTGCGACGGGCCATGGCCCAGTTGCGGTTGCCGGTGATGGTGTTGATCTCGCCGTTGTGGGCGAGGAAGCGGAACGGCTGCGCCAGCGGCCACTTCGGCAGGGTGTTGGTGGAGAAGCGCTGGTGGAACACGCAGATCGCGGTCTTCAGGCGCTCGTCACCCAGGTCGGGATAGAAGGCGGCGAGGTCCGCCGGCATCATCAGGCCTTTGTAGATGATGGTCTTGTGCGAGAAGCTGCAGATGTAGTGGTCGGCGTCGTGGGCGTTGGCCACGGACGAACGACGACGGGCACTGAACAGCTTGATGGCGAACTCCTGGTCGCTCAGGCCTTCGCCACCGATGAACACCTGTTCGATCTGCGGCAGGCGCTCCAGGGCCAGGCGGCCGAGCACGCGAGTGTCGATCGGCACCTTGCGCCAGCCAACCAACTTCAGGCCGGCCGCGAGAATCTCACGATCCATGTTGGCGCGGGCCGCTTCGGCCTTCACCGGGTCCTGGTTGAAGAACACCATGCCGACGGCGTACTGCCCGGGCAGTTCGGTGGCGAAATGTTCCTGGGCAACGGCACGCAGGAACTGGTCGGGCTTCTGCATGAGCAGGCCGCAACCGTCGCCGGTCTTGCCGTCGGCGTTGATCCCGCCGCGGTGGGTCATGCAGGTCAGCGCCTGCATGGCGGTTTGCAGAAGATGGTGGCTCGCCTCGCCCGTCATATGGGCAATCAGTCCGAAACCACAGTTGTCCTTGAATTCTTCGGGATGGTACAGACCTGTTTTCATAGACACTTTCTCACCAGGTTCGCCTCTCAACCAAGGCAAATCTCTTTTTAGTACAACCACTTACCATCCACGCCGATCGAATGCCAGCTTTTTGCGGTGGGCAATGGGAAACCATTGTTGCACAGCGACAGCGAAGCTCACAAATTTTCAAGACGTTTCATTGAAAATTCATGTCGCATTTTTGAATGTTTTTGCACCATGCGCCGTGATAGCGGCTTGGCTCGAGTCTGAAGCGTTTCAGCCCTGACTGCAAGTGAGGCTTGTGGCCGGCAGTTCGGGACAGAAAAGCCTGCCGCGCGAGAGCACAGCAGGCTAGACGAAGTTCAGGAGTCGCTCAGCAACTGGGCGGCGGGGTGATGCCGCCCGGCAGGTATCAGCGGGCCGCGGCGAGCTCTTGTTGGACGCTGCCGACGGTTCGAGGCCAAGGTTTACCAGCCTGGGCCTTGGCTGGCAAGTTCTTGATTGCCGCAACCGCTGCATCGCGGTTGGCGAAATTGCCATAGGTGACCACGTAGAGTGGCTTGCCCTGCAGGGTTTTGCGGAAGTAGCGATAGTCGCCACCCTGGGCCTTGACGAAGGCCTGGGCCGACGCTTCGGAGCTGGTACCGAGGATCTGTACCACGTAGTTGCCCGGTTTCTGGCCAGCGTACCAGCTACTGTTACCGACACCACCGGCGGCCGGCTTGGCGCTGGCGACCTGGGTCGGTGCCGGGGCCGGCTTGGCAGGCGCAACCGGCTTGGCCGGCTGGGTGGCGACAGGCTTCTGCGCAGGTGCAACCGCGACCGGCTGGGTGGGCGCGCTGGTGGTCGGCAGTGCCTGGGTCGGCGCCGGGCCGGCCGGTACGCCCTGAGGCGGCGCGGTGGTGGTCACGGTCGGCGGGTTGCCAGGCTGCAATGCGGTGTTGCCGGCCGGGCCGCCTTCTTCGCCATCCCCCATGCCTGCCGCCTGGGCCAGCGGCTCGCGCATCACCGGTTGCGACTGGCCGACCAGCGGCAACGGCGTGGGCTGGGAGGAACCGGAGAATTCGATCGCCGGGCCGCCATTGCCGGGCTGGCCCTCTCCCAGCGGCAACTGGGCCTGGGCCACAGGTTCCTCGGCAGGTGCCTTGTCTCCCTTCTTGGGCATCAGCACCGCGGCGGCCACGGCGACCACGACGACAGCAGACAGCGCGAGCACGTGTTTCTTAGGCATATTGAACCCCATGGATGGTCGCTTGGCCGTACTGCGGCTGGCGATCATGGCTTCGATCAAGGTATCGCGGGCAACCTGGTTGATGGTGCCAGGCCAGCCGTCGGAGTTTTCATGGATATCGACGATCTGTTCGCGGGTGAACACCTCGATGCCCCGGCCCGCGCCTTCCAGGCGCTGCTCCAGGTATTCGCGGGTCTCTTCTTCACTGTAGGGGGCAAGCTCGATGACGTGGAAACGCTCCCCACCGACATCGAGCCCCTCCAACCCAGCGATCAGTGACGGCTCGCCGAACAGGAACACGTGCGGACGCCCTTCCGGGACACCTGCCGCCAGTTCCAGCAAGGCTTGGAGTGCCGAGTCGTCGAGTTGTTCCGCATCGTCCACCAGCAGATAGACTTCCTGGCCGGTCAGCGCCAGTTGCACCACCTGGGCGAGGATCGCCTGGACCTCGGCATGGGCCACGTCGAGCGCCTGAGCTACCTGGCCGAGCACGCTGGCAGCATCGCCCGCGCCACGGGCGGACACCACCACGCTCTGCACCGACTGTTTGTTGGTGCTGGCCACCAGGGCCTGGCGCAGCAGGGTCTTGCCACTGCCCAGGGGGCCGGTGACCACCAGCATCAGCTGGCTGTAGCGCGCCAGGTGATGCAACTGGCCCAGCACCGGCTTGCGTTGGGCGGGGAAGAACTTGAAACCGGGCACGCGCGGTGCGAACGGGTCATGGTTCAACTGGTAGTGGTCGAGAAACGCCTCATCGGCATGCAAACTGGTCATCGCGCTGTCACAACCTCAAAGCTGGGCCACGATCGCGCGGTAATCCGCCGCCAACGTGGCCTGAAGGATCTCTTTCGGATAGTCGTCGGTGACCACGGCTTCCCCCAACTGGCGCAGCAGCACCAGGCGCAGGCGACCGTCGAGCACCTTCTTGTCGACCGCCATGTGCTCCATGAAATGCGCCGGGGTCATTTCCTGTGGTGGCACCACCGGCAAGCCTGCCGCCTGCAGCAGGCGAATTCCGCGATCGCGCGCCGGCTGGTCGATCCAGCCCAGGCGCATGGACATCTCCAGGGCCATGACGGTACCTGCCGCCACGGCCTCGCCATGCAGCCAGACGCCGTAGCCCATGTGGGTCTCGATGGCATGGCCGAAGGTATGGCCAAGGTTCAGGGTCGCACGCACCCCCGACTCCCGCTCGTCGGCACCGACCACCGCGGCCTTGGCCGCGCAGGAGCGGCGGATGGCCTCGGTCAGGGCGGCGGACTCCAGGCGGCGCAGGGCCTCCATATTCTCTTCGAGCCAGCTGAGGAAAGGCTTGTCGCAGATCAGGCCATACTTGATGACTTCCGCCAGGCCCGCCGACAGCTCGCGCTCGGGCAGGGTCTTGAGGCTGGTGGTGTCGATCAGGACCGCGTTGGGCTGGTAGAAGGCCCCGACCATGTTCTTGCCGAGCGGGTGGTTGATGCCGGTCTTGCCGCCGACCGAGGAGTCCACCTGGGACAACAGGGTGGTCGGCACCTGGATGAAATCCACGCCGCGCTGGTAGCAGGCTGCGGCGAAGCCGGCCATATCGCCGATCACACCGCCGCCCAAGGCCACCACGGTGGTGCGGCGGTCGTGCCGTGCGCTGAGCAGGGCGTCGAAGATCAGTTGCAGGGTTTCCCAGTTCTTGTAGGCCTCGCCGTCGGGCAGCACCACCGGCAGCACCGAATAGGCGCCCAGCGTGCGGCTCAGGCGCTCGAGATACAGGGGCGCGACGGTTTCGTTGGAGACGATGGCAACCTGCCGCCCAGCAATGTGCGGCGCCAGCAGTTCGGGCTGGTCCAGCAGGCCTTCGCCAATGTAGATCGGGTAGCTACGTTCGCCCAGGTCGACCTTTAGTGTCTGCATGTATCCCCACAATGTACTAGGGCGCGGCATCGCCCAGGCGACCCGCGCGGTCACGTTGAAACCCGCCTCGGCGTTGGTCGCCGAGAATAGTCCCGGCTTACCGGGGCGGCAACTTCTGCAGGCGCTCGAGGATGTCGAGCACCACCATGCGCGGTGGCCGTTCGTCGGTTTCCACCACCAGGTCGGCGATCTCCCGGTAAAGCGGGTCGCGTGTCTCCAGCAGGGTACGCAGGGTCGCCTCCGGGTTGGCGGTACGCAGCAGCGGCCGGTTACGGTCACGGGCGGTGCGCCCCACCTGCTGCTCCACCGAGGCGTGCAGGTAGATGACCCGGCCGCCTTCACGCAATGCCTTGCGGTTGGCCTCGCGCATCACGGCGCCACCGCCGGTCGCCAGGACCACGCCGTCAAGCGCACTGAGCTCGGCGATCATCGCCTGCTCGCGGTCACGAAAGCCCGGCTCGCCTTCCTTGTCGAAGATCCACGGGATGTTGGCGCCGGTTCGCAGCTCGATTTCCTTGTCGGAATCCTTGAACAGCAGGCGCAGCTCTTTGGCCAACAGGCGCCCGATGGTGCTCTTACCAGCGCCCATGGGCCCCACAAGTATCAAATTTCGCACAGAATCAACGACTCACAGCAATCGCCTGGTCACTCATGATACGCGGAGTCAGGAAGACCAGCAGCTCGGATTTTTTCTCTTGTAATGCATCGCGTCGAAACAGCCGTCCAACATACGGCAGATCGCCCAAAAATGGCACCTTGTCGACCACATTGTTTTGCGTGGTCGAGTACACCCCGCCGATCACGATCGTTTCGCCATCGGTCACCCGGACCTTGGCATTGACCTCGTTCTTGCGGATCGGCGGCACGTCGTTCAGTGCATTGACGTAGTCAGGCTCGTCCTTGGTCACCCGCACGGTCATGATGACCTTGCCGTCCGGGGTGATCTGCGGGGTCACCTCCAGCGACAGCGATGCCTCGCGAAACGAAACGGAGGTGGCGCCGCTCTTGCTGGTTTCCTGGTAGGGCACCTCGGTGCCCTTGAGGATCCGCGCGGTTTCCTTGTCCGCCGTCACCACCTTGGGCTGGGAGATGATTTCGCCGTTGCCGCTCTTTTCCATGGCGCTGAGTTCGAGGTCCAGCAACGTGCCACCACGTAGCAGGCCCAGGCCAATGGCCGAGGTCGCCCGTTCCACGCCCAGGTCGACGAACAGGTCGCTGCCCAGGCGGGCGTTCTCGCCCTTGAGCGGGGCTCCCCAGCGTACGCCCAGGCTTTTCTCGTAGTCGACATTGGCTTCGACGATGCGAGCCTCGATCAGGACTTGGCGCACCGGCACGTCCAGTTGAGCCACCAGCTGTCGCAGTTCGGCGAGGCGGTCGGCGGGCTGGTGAACGACCAAGGTGTTGGTGCGGGCATCGACGCTCAGGCTGCCGCGCCCGGTGAGGATGCCATCGTCGGCGAGCGTGGCCAGCAGCAGCTCGGCCAGCTCCGAGGCCTTGGCATGATGGATGGGCAACAACTCCCGGCGCATGGGCTGCAGTTGCGCATCCAGCGCCTGGCCAAGGCGGGCCTCCCGGGAGTGCTCCGCCAGTTCGGCTGCCGGTGCCACCAGCAGCACGTTGCCCTCTTCGCGCCGGGCCAGCCCCTTGCTGCGCAGTACCAGGTCCAGGGCCTGGTCCCAGGGCACATCCTCGAGGCGCAGGGTGATGTTGCCCTGTACCGCATCGCTGGCAACCAGGTTGATGCCTGCGTAGTCGGCCAGCACCTGCAGCACCGAACGCACTTCCACATCCTGGAAATTCAACGACAGGGGTTCACCCCGGTAGATCGTCGCCGATGCCACCTGAATCGGCAGCATCACTGCCATTGCCCACGTCGACAGCCGTTTCACGCTCATCCCTGACCTCTTTGCCCACAGGCTTCCTCAATGCTAGGTAGGTCGACCGCTCGTGCCACGCCCCGCCGAGGAACAGGCGCTCGCGCACTTCGACCTGCTGCCGGTCGACCCGTACCACGACGCCGTCGCCCCGCCCCAACCGGTCGCCGGGCGCCACCCGGTAAAGCCGCCCGGCTGACCACAGCAAGGCCTGGTGCTGGCCAGCCCGCGACAGGCTGCCGACCATCTCCAGCTGCGCCAGCGGTATCCTCGCCAGGCCGCCCGAGGCCATGCGCGATGACCAAGGCAGGAACAGGTCTGCCTGCGCGCCCTGCACGGCTGGGCGGGCCGGCTCGTCCGCCAGCGATGCCGGCGGCGGCAATACCTGGCCTGGATGGTAGGCATTCACGTCCAGGTCCAGGCGCAGCAACCCCGACGGCTCATCCACCCTGGCAAGCCGCAGGCCTGATACACGCAGCAGGCGCACCTGGCCCAGCCACTCCTCCAGCCAGGCACGCAAGGCCGCATAGTTCCCTACCACCTGGAGCTTCAAAGGCACCTGCCGATAGCCGGCCTGCGCGACTTCATCCAGCACTTCGAGCTGCTCGAAGATCAGCCCATGGGCATGCCCGGAGCTCGCCAGCTCATCGAGCAGGTCGCTCATGCCGACACCCGCCGAAAGGCGCCAGCGGGCCTCCCGCAACTGGTGTTCGGCATCGGCCAGCGCCACCTCCGCGGATGCCAGCTCGCGAGCCTGGAGCGCCCGCTCCTGCCACATGCCATCCAGTTCGTGTGCCCGTGCCTGGCCAAGCCGGTAGGCCTGATCCGAGCCCTGCAAGCGGACCAACCAGCCCAAGGCGATCACCAGCAGCGAAACCGCAACCAGGGTCGCCCCCATGGCCACCCGGGACGTTCCGATAGCTTCCAGCCAGCCACGCGCCGATGCCACGATCATGACCAGGACGCCAACAGACGCGCCACCAACTGGAACTCATCGCCTTGCGGTAAATGGCGCAGTTGCTTCAGCTCCAGGCCCTGCAACACAGGCGCACGCTCCAGGTCGCGCATGAGCTGGGCCAGCACCGCGGGAGACGCTGCCACGCCAACGACCTGCAAGCGACCACCCTGCAGCGTCAGTTCAGTCAGGTGCAAGCCGCCGGGCATTGCCCGCTCGAACTCCGCGAACATCGCCACAACCAGCCCCTGGCCTGCCCGCAGCTCGGCCAAGGCCGCATACTGCGCCTGTATGTCGTCACGCGCCTCCTGCAGGGCTGCGATTCGCTGCAACTGCGTCTCCAGGCTTTCCACGGCCGTCTGTCGACCAGCATTGGCCAGTGCCTGCTGCTGCAAGCGCTGGCGGGCCAGATGATCGAGCAGCATCACACCACAGAAGGCGAGCAGCAGGCTGACCACCAGTGCGAGCTGGAATCGCCGCACCGCCGCGCGACGTTGCCGCTCCCGCCAGGGCAAAAGATTCAGACGTACCATCAGTGCGCCCCTCCCAACGCCAGGCCACACGCCAGCGCCATGGGCGAGAAGTCACGCAACAGCGCCTGGGTAGCGGCCTCGTCAGTTCCCGCTGCCAGGTCGATGCAGGGCACCAAGGGTTCGCAGGGGATGCCCAGGCGCACCTTCAGCGCCTCGGCCCAGCCCTCATCCGCAGGAGCGCTTGCCGCAATCCAAAGGTGCTCGACCCCGATCGTAGGCAGGTTATGGTGCAGCAGTTGGCCAATGCCCTCGAGCCTTCGCTCCCACGAGTCCGAACGCGCGAACCGCAGCGCCAGCCGTTGCGGCAAGCCGCCCTGCGGCCAGGCATGCAGGGTCGCACTGTCTGCCTCGAGCCGCAGCAACCCCGTCGACGCGCTGCTGGCCGAGGGCAACAGGCGCCCTAGGGCAATGCTGTCGACTTCCGCCGCCTCGGCGTGCAAGCCCGCATCCTCGAGCAACTGCTCCAGCGGTTCGAGCAGGCCTTGACGGCACGCGCCCACCAGCACGTCCACATGGCCAGGCTGCCCCGACGCAGGCCCCAGGATCTGGAAATCCAGGGCCAGGTCCTGTAGTGGAAAGGGAAACAGGCGGTCGGCATCCGTGAGCAACTGCGCCTCCATCTCCCCCGCGGACAAGGTCGCCGACAAGTGGCAGACCTTGCAGATCACCTCCGAGCCTGGCAACGCGATGGCCGCCCGGCACTGTCGGCTGCCGCTGCGCAAGCGCGCCCGGCGCAATGCATCCATCACGGGTTGCGGGTCCTGGGAGGCGTCACCGCGCCAGGGCGTGTCGAAGGGCTCCAGGGCCCAAGCGGCCACAACCCGACGCCCACGACGCCGGTGCAATTGAAGGATTCGTACGGAGTCGGAGGCAATTTCTACCCCCAGCAGTGAACCGGCATCCCTGCCGAAGCGTCCAAGCATGGCTATTTCCTGAGAAATCGTAGCGATATCGCGCCGTCGGATCCGGCCGCCAGGGCCGGCCGGTCGCCCCGGCGAGGCTAAAAATGCTTATAATGGCCAGCGTTTTTTCCCTGTCCGCCGGACCCGCGTGCAATCCACTCCCAACCTGGACACCCAAAAGCCTTGATACGCCTGCTGAAGTTCTTCTGGTGGTCTTTCGTCGCAGTCATCTGTGCGCTCGTACTCGGTGTGAGCGGTGCGTTTCTGTATCTTAGCCCCAGCCTGCCCTCGGTCGAGTCCCTTAGAAGCATCCAGTTGCAGATCCCCCTGAGGGTGTACAGCAGCGACGGCAAGCTGATCGCCGAGTTCGGCGAAATGCGGCGTTCGCCGATCCGTTTCGCGGATATTCCCCCGCAGTTCATCCAGGCACTTCTGTCAGCCGAGGACGACAATTTCCTCAATCACTACGGGGTCGACCCGAGCAGCCTGATGCGTGCCGCGACCCAGCTGGTGAAGTCCGGCCATATCCAGACCGGCGGCAGCACCATCACCATGCAGGTGGCGAAGAACTTCTTCCTCACCAGCGAGCGCAGCTTCTCGCGCAAGACCAACGAGATCCTCCTGGCCTTGCAGATCGAGCGCGAACTGACCAAGGACGAGATCCTCGAGCTGTACGTCAACAAGATCTACCTGGGCAACCGCGCCTACGGCATCGAGGCCGCCGCACAGGTGTACTACGGCAAGTCGATCCGGGACGTGAGCCTGGCCCAGATGGCCATGATCGCCGGCCTGCCCAAGGCGCCATCGCGCTTCAACCCGCTGGCCAACCCGGTGCGTGCCAAGGAGCGACGCGACTGGATCCTCGGCCGAATGTACAAGCTCGGCAAGATCGACGAAGCCAGCTACCAGGCAGCCCTGGCCGAGCCCCTGAACGCCAGCTACCACGTGCCGACACCGGAAGTGAACGCCCCCTACATCGCCGAGATGGCCCGTGCCGAAATGGTCGGGCGCTATGGCAGCGACGCCTACACCGAAGGTTTCCGCGTCACCACCACGGTGCCGAGCGACATGCAGGAGATGGCCAACAGGGCCGTACTCGATGGCCTGTCCGACTACGACGAGCGCCACGGCTACCGGGGCCCCGAGTCGCGCTTCCCGGGCAAGACCCGCGCCGCCTGGCTGCAGGAGCTGGCCAAGCAGCGCACGCTTGGCGGCCTGGAGCCGGCCATCGTCACCCAGGTCGACAAGGCCGGCCTGAAGGTGCTGACCCGCAACGGCGAGGAACAGGACGTGGCCTGGGAAACCATGAAGTGGGCCCGCCCCTTCCTCAACAGCAATGCCCAGGGGCGCTCGCCGCAATCGCCCGCGGACGTGGCCCAGATCGGCGACCAGATCCGCGTGCAGCGCCTGGACGACGGCACGCTCAAGTTCAGCCAGGTACCTGGTGCGCAGAGCGCGCTGGTCACCCTGGACCCGTACAGCGGCGCCATTCGCGCCCTGGTGGGTGGTTTCTCGTTCGAGCAGAGCAACTACAACCGTGCGATGCAGGCCAAGCGCCAGCCAGGCTCGAGCTTCAAGCCATTCGTCTACAGCGCCGCGCTGGACAATGGCTACACCGCCGCCAGCCTGGTCAACGATGCGCCGATCGTGTTCGTCGACGAGTACCTGGACAAGGTCTGGCGCCCGAAGAACGACACCAATACCTTCCTCGGCCCGATCCGCATGCGCGAGGCGCTGTACAAGTCGCGCAACCTGGTGTCGATCCGCCTGCTGCAAGCCATGGGCGTGGACCGCACCATCGACTACATCGCCAAGTTCGGCTTCAACAAGCAGGACCTGCCCCGCAACCTATCGCTGGCCCTGGGCACCGCGACGCTGACGCCGATGGAGATCGCTACCGGCTGGAGCGCCTTCGCCAATGGCGGCTACAAGATCAATCCGTACCTGATCGAGCGCATCGAGAGCCGCAACGGCGAGACCCTGTTCACCGCCAACCCGGCACGGGTACCGCAGGCCAACGAGGACCAGGCCGGCCTCGCCGCGCCGGAGCAGCCGATCAGCACCGAGGCATTGCCCGGCGAGGCACCGTCGGCCCTTGGCCAGGTGGCGCCGCCACCCCAGCTGCCGGCGGTGGCCGAGCGCATCATCGACGGGCGCACCAGCTACATCCTCACCAGCATGCTCCAGGACGTGATCAAGCGCGGCACCGGCCGCCGCGCCCTGGCCCTGGGCCGCAGCGACCTGGCGGGCAAGACCGGCACCACCAACGAGTCCAAGGATGCCTGGTTCTCCGGGTACAACGCCGACTACGTCACCACCGTATGGGTCGGTTTCGACCAACCGGAAACCTTGGGTCGCCGCGAGTACGGCGGCACCGCTGCGCTGCCGATCTGGATGAACTTCATGGGCGCCGCGCTCAAGGACAAGCCAGAACATGCCCCGGCCGAGCCGGAAGGCATCCTCAGCCTGCGGGTCGACCCGATCAGCGGCCGGGCGGCTACGCCGAGCACACCGAATGCCTACTTCGAACTGTTCAAGGCCGAGGACTCGCCGCCTTCGATGGACGAACTGGGCAATGGCGTCGTACCCGGCAGCCCACTGCCAGCCGACGAGACGGCGCCTATGGATCTCTTCTGAGCTACACGCTGCAAGCTGTCTTGCGCTGAGCCAGATGCCGAGCAAGGTATCGAAGCCTGCGCAACACCTCTTGCAGATCGAAGCTCGAAGCAAAAAAAAACCGGCTCATATGAGCCGGTTCTTTTTTGCGTGCCGTTAGCCGTTGAAGACTTCGTCCACGCTCTGCAGCGGGTAGTGCTGCGGATACGGCAGGGTCGCCACGCCAGACTCGATGGCCGCCTTGGCCACGGCGTCGGAAACGACGGTGATCAGGCGTGGGTCCATCGGCTTCGGAATGATGTACTCACGGCCGAACTCCAGCGCCTGCACGCCATAGGCGTCGCAGACTTCCTTCGGTACCGGCAGCTTGGCCAGGTCCTTCAGGGCGATGGCGGCAGCGATCTTCATCTCTTCGTTGATGCGCTTGGCACGTACGTCCAGGGCGCCACGGAAGATGAACGGGAAGCCCAGCACGTTGTTGACCTGGTTCGGGTAGTCGGAACGACCGGTGGCCATGATCACGTCGCTGCGGGTCTCGTGGGCCAGCTCCGGCTTGATTTCCGGGTCCGGGTTCGAGCAAGCGAACACGATCGGGTTCGGCGCCATGGACTTCAGGCCTTCGGGGCTCAGCAGGTTCGGGCCGGACAGGCCGACGAACACGTCCGCACCTTCCAGGGCATCGGCCAGGGTGCGCTTGTCGGTGGCGTGAGCGAACTGCGCCTTGTACTGGTTCAGGTCGTCGCGACCAGCGTGGATCACGCCGCTGCGGTCGATCATGAAGATGTTCTCGACCTTGGCGCCCATGCTCACCAGCAGCTTCATGCAGGAGATGGCGGCAGCACCGGCACCCAGGCAGACGATCTTGGCGTCTTCGAGCTTCTTGCCGGCGATTTCCAGGGCGTTGATCATGCCGGCCGCGGTAACGATCGCGGTGCCGTGCTGGTCATCGTGGAACACGGGAATGTCGCACTGCTCGATCAGGGTACGCTCGATCTCGAAGCACTCCGGCGCCTTGATGTCTTCAAGGTTGATGCCGCCGAAGGTGATGGAGATGCGCTTGACGGTATCGATGAAGGCCTGTGGGCTTTCCGAGTCGACTTCGATGTCGAACACATCGATGCCGGCGAAACGCTTGAACAGAACGCCCTTGCCTTCCATGACCGGCTTGGAGGCCAGCGGGCCGAGGTCGCCCAGGCCCAGGATGGCGGTGCCATCGGAAATCACGGCGACCAGGTTGCCCTTGCCGGTGTATTGGTAGGCCAGTTCCGGATCACGGCCGATCTCGCGCACCGGTTCGGCGACGCCCGGGCTGTAGGCCAGGGCCAGGTCGCGGGCGGTTGCGGTGGGTTTGGTGAGCTCGACGCTCAGTTTCCCCGGACGAGGCTGAGCGTGGTATTCGAGAGCGGCGGTTTTCAGGTCTGACATGGTGGGCATTCCGCTATTTACTGTTCTGACGGACCGCCGAGGATACGCAAAGAGCCGGGGGGCCACAAGACTGCCCGGTCACTTCTGTCAAGGCCTTCAGCCTACGACTTTACGCTATAACCCGCGGGGCATACGGCCTCAGTGTGTACAATTCATCAGCGTAATGTCTACAATTTTTTAGCCTGAAATGCGCTCCAACATGCTCGGATCGGTCAATGGCAATACCCAGCGTCGCTGCCCCGGCTTCAACCCGCCCTTGCGGGAGCGATCCACGACCCAGCCGCGCGCCTCGACCTGGCGTCCCTTGAGGTTATCGAAGAAGCCTGAGGGGAAGTTGCGTTGTAGACGAGCGGGAACCTGGAGCACCACGGCATCGTCCAGCTCCAGCCAGATCCCGCCACGATTGCGCTCGATACCGCGGATCTTGCCGCCGATGACGGCAAACCCTGATTGGCGCACGTCGCTGGCGCGGATGACCGGCGACTGCCGCCAGAGCCCCGCCCGCACGGTGCGGGCAGCCTGTTCGGCCTGCTGCTGGCAGCCGGCGAGCTTGACGTTGGGAGCGACCGCAACCCGGTAGCCCAGCCCTTCGCTGAGCAGCCGTGCCTCGAAATTGTCGCCATCGCGCCCATAGATGTGCGCCAGGGTGCGCCCGTACTTGTCTTTCGCTTCGACACCCGGCAGCAGCCCGACACGGCCGTCGCTGGCCTTGACCAGCGCCTGCAGGCGGCGCCGTGCAGCCTCGGCATAGGGTTCGCTGGTACGGCCCTTGCGGCCGATCTCGGGCGCATTGATGCCGATCAGGCGTACGCTGCGCCCGTCGCTCAGGCGCAGGGTGTCGCCATCCACCACCTGGCGCACCGCTACCTGCTGTACCTTGTCGGGCAGTGGGCAGAAGGCCAGCGCCGGAACATGCCAGATCGCGCCCATGAAAAAGGCGCCCACGAGGGGCGCCTTTTTCCACAGCAGCGCGAAACCCGAAGGATTCGCCATGCGCATGATTACTTCTTGGTACCGAACATACCGAAGCGATCGGCGAACTTCTGTACGCGACCACCGGTGTCCAGGACCTTCTGCTTGCCAGTGTAGAACGGGTGGCACTGGGAGCAGACGTCGATCGCCAGCGGCTTGGCCAGGGTCGAACGGGTCTCGAACTTGTTACCGCAGCTGCAGGTGACCGCAACTACTTCGTAATTCGGGTGAATTTCTGGTTTCATCGTCACTTCCTCGAGCTGCGTGCCGCCACCCAACACCAATTGTTGAATACCGCACGGAAATAGGCGGCGAATAATACCAGAGCATTGCGCCAACGCAAGTTGTCGCGAGCACCGACCGTCGTCTGCTAGTCTCGCGTGATTTCCGAAATACCCTCCAGAGACCTTCCGCGTGTCCGACGTCATCCTGCGCCTTGCCCTGCCCTCGCCCCTGCGTCGCCTGTTCGACTACCGGGCGCCGGCGAGCATGGCCCGCCAGGCACTCACGCCAGGCATGCGCATCCGCGTGCCGTTCGGCCGCCGCGAAATGATCGGCGTACTGGTGGAAGTCTGCGACAAGAGCGAGGTGCCGGCCGATAAGCTCAAGCCGGCCACGGCCCTGCTCGACCCGGTCTCGCCACTGCCACCGGCACTGTTCAAGCTGTGCCTGTGGACCGCCCAGTACTACCAGCACAGCCTCGGCGACACCCTGAACTGGGCACTGCCGACCCTGCTGCGCCAGGGAGAGCCGGCGCAGATGCGCCAGGAGCGCTTCTGGCATGTCGCCCCCGGTGCCCGCCTGGAAGACCCGCGCATCGCCCGTGCGCCACGCCAACGCGATGCCCTCAAGACCCTGTCCCAGCACCCCCATGGCGTGGCCCACAGCCTGCTGGGCAAGCTCGGCCTGAACAAGGACAGCCTCGACCTGCTGCTGGCCAAGGAGCTGGTCCAGGTGGAAGTACGCCGCCACCTGCCGCTTTCCCGCCACGAACATTGGCTGGCCCAGCCGGAACTGCCGCTGAACGACGAACAGCAAGCCGCGTTCGACGCCGTGCGCTCGGGCTTCGGCAGTTTCCACGCCTTCCTCCTGGCCGGGGTGACGGGCAGTGGCAAGACCGAGGTCTACCTGCAATTGATCCGCGAGGCCCTCGAAGCAGGCAAGCAGGCGCTGATCCTGATCCCCGAGATCAATCTCGGGCCGCAGACCCTGGCGCGTTTCGAGCAGCGCTTCAACGCCCGCATCGCCCTGCTGCACTCGGCAGTGGGCGACCGCGAGCGCCTCGATGCCTGGCTGGCGGCCCGCGATGGCGAGGCCGACATCATCATCGGCACGCGCTCGGCGCTGTTCACGCCGATGAAGCATCCGGGGCTGATCATCATCGACGAAGAACATGACGGCTCCTATAAACAGCAGGAAGGCCTGCGTTACCATGCTCGCGACCTGGCCGTGGTGCGCGCCCACCAGGAGAACATCCCCATCCTCCTCGGCTCCGCCACGCCCTCGCTGGAGAGCCTGCACAATGCCCACAGCGGCCGCTATGGCCTGCTGCGCATGACCCAACGCGCCGGCGGCGCACAACCGCCACGGCTGCTGCGCCTGGACGTGCGCAGCCGACCGCTGGATAGCGGCATCAGCGGCCCGCTGCAACAGGCCATCGGCCAGACCCTGGCGGCGGGCCAGCAGGTGCTGGTGTTCCTCAACCGCCGCGGCTTCGCCCCGACCCTGCTGTGCCATGACTGCGGCTGGCTCAGCGAATGCCCGCGCTGCGATGCGCGGATGACCGTGCACCAGCGTTCCGGCGTGCTGCGCTGCCATCATTGCGGCCATGACGAGCGCCTGCCACAGCAGTGCCCGCAATGCGCCCATGTGGACTTGCGCCCGGTAGGTGCGGGGACCGAGCGTGCCGAGGAGCGCCTGAAGGTCCTCTTCCCGGACTACCCGGTGCTGCGCGTCGACCGCGACAGCACCGCGCGCAAGGACGCCATGCACAACCTGTTCACCACCATCCAGCGCGGGCAACCGAGCATCCTGGTCGGCACCCAGATGCTCGCCAAGGGGCATCATTTCCCCCGGGTGACGCTGGTCGCCATTCTCGATGCCGATGGCGGCCTGTTCTCCGGCGACTTCCGCGCCAGCGAGCGCATGGCCCAGTTGATCGTCCAGGTGGCTGGCCGCGCCGGGCGCGCCGAAGACCCCGGCAAAGTGATCATCCAGACCCACCTGGCCGAACACCCGCTGTTGGTGCAACTGACAGAACAAGGCTACTTCGCCTTCGCCGAGCAGGCCCTGAGCGAGCGCCGCGCCGCCGGCCTGCCCCCCTTCGCCCACCTCGCCCTGCTGCGCGCCGAGGCGCACAAGCCGGGCCAGGCCGAGGGTTTCCTCGACGAGGCCTGCAGCGCCGCCGAACGCTTTCTGGCCGAACAGGGCCTGCAGGGCATCGAGCTGCTCGGCCCGGTCCCCGCGCCCATGGAGCGCCGCGCCGGGCGCTTCCGGGCACAGTTGCTGTTGCAGGCCAATGCCCGGGGAGCATTGCATCGGCTGATCAGCGCCTGGTTGCTGGCATTGGAGCAGATGCCGTCGGGACGCCAGGTGCGCTGGTCGCTGGATGTGGACCCGGTGGATCTTTATTGAGCGGCAAGCTGCAAGAAGCCGAAAGGTTGGCAACCCGGCTCCGGGAACGGATAATGTTCAGTTTTTCCACCTGCGCATCGAAGCGCCCTACCGCGCTTGCGGTCGAAAAGAGACCCCCATGAAAGACACCATTCGCCAGCTGATCCAGCAAGCCCTCACCCAACTCGTCGCCGACGGTGTGCTGCCTGAAGGGCTGACGCCGGCGATCCAGGTGGAAAACGCCCGGGACAAGACCCACGGCGATTTCGCCAGCAACATCGCCATGATGCTGGCCAAACCCGCCGGCATGAAGCCGCGCGACTTGGCCGACAAGATCATCGCCGCCCTGCCGACCAGCGACGACATCAGCAAGGTCGAGATCGCCGGCCCGGGCTTCCTCAACTTCTTCCAGAACATCGACGGCCTGGCCAGCCGCCTGGACGCAGCCCTGGCCGATGACCACCTGGGCGTGCGCAAGGCCGGCCCCGCCGAGAAGGTGGTGATCGACATGTCGGCACCCAACCTGGCCAAGGAGATGCACGTCGGCCACCTGCGTTCGACCATCATCGGCGACAGCGTCGCCCGCGTCCTGGAGTTCCTCGGCGACCAGGTGATCCGCCAGAACCACGTGGGCGACTGGGGCACCCAGTTCGGCATGCTGCTGGCCTACCTGGAAGAGAACCCGATCACCAGCGACGAGCTGTCGGACCTGGAGAACTTCTATCGCGCCGCGAAGAAGCGCTTCGACGAGTCCGAGGCGTTCGCTACCCGCGCCCGTGGCCTGGTGGTCAAGCTGCAGGCCGGCGACCCGGACTGCATGGCGCTGTGGACACGCTTCAAGGACATTTCCCTGTCCCACTGCCAGAAGACCTACGACCTGCTCAACGTCAAGCTGAGCATGGCCGACGTGATGGGCGAGAGCGCCTACAACGATGACCTGGCCAACGTGGTCGCCGACCTCAGGGCCAAAGGCCTGCTGGTCGAGAACCAGGGCGCCCAGTGCGTGTTCCTCGACGAATTCAAGAACACCGAGGGCGAGCCGCTGCCGGTGATCGTGCAGAAGGCCGACGGCGGCTACCTCTACGCCACCACCGACCTGGCCGCGGTGCGCTACCGCAGCAACGTGCTCAAGGCCGACCGAGCCTTGTACTTCGTCGACCAGCGCCAGGCCCTGCACTTCAACCAGGTGTTCGAGGTGGCGCGCCGCGCCGGCTTCGTTGGCCACCCGATGCAGATGGAACACATGGGCTTCGGCACCATGAATGGCGCCGATGGCCGGCCGTTCAAGACCCGCGACGGCGGCACCGTGAAGCTGATCGACCTGCTCACCGAAGCCAAGGAGCGCGCCTACGCGCTGGTCAAGGAGAAGAACCCGAGCCTGTCCGAGGACGAGCTGCGCCGTATCGGCGAAGTGGTCGGCATCGGCGCGGTGAAGTACGCCGACCTGTCCAAGCACCGGACCAGCGACTACAGCTTCAACTTCGAGCTGATGCTCAACTTCGACGGCAACACCGCGCCCTACCTGCTGTATGCCTACACCCGCGTGGCCAGCGTGTTCCGCAAGCTGGGCAAGGGCTTCGACGAGGTCGACGGCAAGATCGTGCTGCAGGCGGCCCATGAGCAGGACCTGGCCGCGCGCCTGGCGCAGTTCGGCGAAGTGCTCAACAGCGTGGCCGACAAGGGCACGCCGCACGTGCTGTGCAGCTACCTGTACGACATCGCCGGCCTGTTCTCCAGCTTCTACGAGAACTGCCCGATCCTCACGGCGGAAACCGCCGAGCAACAGCAGAGCCGCCTGCGCCTGGCGGCCCTGACCGGTCGCACCCTCAAGCAGGGCCTGGAACTGCTCGGCCTGGAAACCCTGGAGCGCATGTAAGTTGGCTGCCAAGAAGAAACCCGCCCCCAAGCGTGGCGCCAGCCGCTACCAGCCCCCGGCCAAGCAGCCGATCCCTGGCTGGATATGGCTGGCGGTCGGCCTGACTGTCGGCGCCTTCATCGTTTTTCTGATGAAGCTCGAACCGGGTAGCGAAGACATCAAGCGCACCAAGCCCGAACAGCAGAAGCCAGCCAAGGTCGCCGAAAGCGCCAAGGCCACCGCGCCGGCACCGCAGCAGCCGGTCAAGCCGAAATACGATTTCTACACGCTGCTGCCGGAGTCCGAGGTCATCGTGCCACCCGAGGCCGTGCCGGAGAAAACGCCGCCAGTACCGGCCCAGCCGGTCAAGCCGGTGACGCCTGAGGAAGCGGCGAAGATCGACACGGCCAGGGCCCAGGCTGCGCTGATGGGGCAGACGCCACCGCCGGCGCCACCGGTCATCAAGCCGGCGGCGACCACCCAGTTCTTCCTCCAGGCCGGCTCGTTCCGCAAGCAGGCCGACGCCGACAAGGTCCGTGCGCAGATCATCCTGCTCGGCCAGTCGGTCAAGGTGGAGTCGGGGACGGTGAAAGAGGAAACCTGGTACCGCGTGCTGGTCGGCCCGTTCAGCAACCGCGAACAGCTGACCGTGGCGCAGAAGCAGCTGGCAGGTGCGGGTTTCAGCAACCTGCTCTTGCAGCGCAGGCAGACCCGCCAGCAATGAAGACCAAGGCCTTGTCGCTCTCAGCTACAAGGCCTTTTTTAACTGCAAGCGGCAAGCAAAAGCAGGCGGCGCTCATATGAGCCGAGCACGGCCATGGCAACCTGCGGCTTTCCTAGCGGCGTTCGGCGTTGACTTGGGAGATCTGGCTGTTGAGGGTCCAGAAGTCGTACAGCACGCCCAGCAGGAACAGACCGCCTGTGAACAGGTAGATCAGGGCACTGATCCATTTGCCCTGGTACAGGCGATGCGCACCGAATATGCCAAGGAAGGTCAGGAGGATCCAGGCCAGGTTGTAGTCCACCCGCCCGGACTGGAAGCGCATGTCGGCCTCACGGTCCATCGACGGGATCAGGAACAGGTCGATCAGCCAACCGATGCCGAGCAGGCCCAAGGTGAAGAACCAGATCGTCCCGGTGATCGGCTTGCCGTAGTAGAAGCGGTGCGAGCCGGTGAAGCCGAAGATCCATAGCAGATAGCCGAGGACCTTGCTGTGGGTGTCGTGGAACGGCACGCCCTGTTGATAACTGTTCATTCATAGCTCCCAGGGGTTAGCGGAAAATTTTCTAAGGAAAAATGTGACTTTTTCGCGAGAAGCCGACGTATGGCAGCGGCGCATCGACCAACGGATCAGAATTTGATCAAAAAGCTGTTATAAAGTTGCGCGCCAACACATACCTAGATAATACAAAAGAGCTTCAACTATGCCGCCTTTCTTCAAGACATGGCTGACCCTCTGCCTTTTATTGCCATTGGCCGCCCACGCCACCAACCGTGAGCAACGCCTTCCCAACGGGTTCACCGGCTATACCACCAATGCCAGCAGCACGGTGAAACGCGCGCCGGTCAAGCACAGCACCCTGCGTGCCCGCCCGAGCAATGCCGCCAAGGCCCCCGGCAACCTGCCGATCGCCGCGATGTCGGCCAAGCAGAGCAGCGACGTGCTCAGCCGCGCCGTGAATGTCCTCGGTACGCCCTATCGCTGGGGCGGCAGCAGCCCGAGCAAGGGCTTCGATTGCAGCGGGCTGGTCAAGTATGCCTTCAACGACGTGGCCGACGTCGACCTGCCGCGCACTTCCAATGCCATGGCCCACGGGCATGGTATCAAGGTAGCCCGCAGTGACCTCAAGCCGGGTGACCTGATCTTCTTCAACATCAAGAGCCGCCGGGTCAACCACGTCGCCATCTACCTGGGCAACGACCGCTTCATCCATGCGCCCCGGCGCGGCAAGCGGGTGAGCATCGACAACCTGAACAAGCCGTACTGGCAGAAGCACTACGTGGTCGCCAAGCGGGTGCTGCCGAAGGAACAGGAAAGCCAGGTATTGAGCCTGGCCAAGCGCTGAGCTGCCCCCGGCATCGGCGTCCTTTGGGGCCGCTTCGCGCCCCAAAGAGTCGAGCCAAAATGATGTGACTTGCAGGCTGCACAGGCTTGTCGTGGCACAGGCACTAGAGCGCTCAAACCAAGCCCTGGTCCCTCAACCCCTGCATCGCCGCCTCCATCGTCCGCATCCCCGCCGCCGCCCCGGCCTGCATCATCGAATACAGCTGCGTCACCCGCCCCTCGCGCACCAGGTTGCGCACCGCCGGCGTGGCCACCAGCACCTCCCGCGCCGCCACCCGGCCACCGCCAATACGCTTGACCAGCACCTGCGCCACCACCATGCGCAGCGACTCCGCCAGCATCGCCCGCACCAGCGGCTTCTCCTCGGCAGCGAACACCTCCACCAGCCGATCGATGCTGTTCACCGCCGAGCGGGTATGCACCGTCGCCAACACTAGGTGCCCGGTTTCCGCCGCGCGCAGGGCCAGGCGGATAGTCTCCAGGTCACGCAACTCACCGATCACGATCACGTCCGGGTCCTGGCGCAGGGCGCTGCGCAGGCCGTGGGCGAAGCTGCGGCAATGTCGGCCGATCTCCCGCTGGTTGACCAGGCTGCGCTGCCCGCTGTGGATGACTTCGATGGGGTCTTCCAGGGTGATGATATGCAGCGCCCGCTGGCGATTGAGCTGGTCGACCAGGGCCGCCACGGTGCATGACTTGCCACTGCCGGTCGGCCCACCGATCAGTACCAGCCCGTCATGCAATTGCGCAACAGATTGAAATACTTCATTCAGCCCCAGCGCATCGACGCTCGGGATGCCGGCCGGCAGCAAGCGGACGCTCGCCCCCGGCCCATTGCCCTGCCGGAACAGGTTCAGGCGAAAGCGCCCCAGCTCCGGCAGCGTGAGCGCCAGGTCCAGTTCGTCGCCAGCCGCCCACTCGCGCCGCTGCGACTCTTCGAGCAAGGGCGCCATGCCCTCGGTGAGGGCTTGCGGCGCCAGGCGTGGCAGCTCCAGGCGTTGTAATTCACCATCCAGGCGCAGCATCGGTACTTCGCCCGCGGCCAGGTGCAGGTCGGAAGCCCCCGCAGCCACGGCCCGGGCCAACAGGTCGGTCACGTCCATGAGACTCCCCAAAGGCCATCAAGCAGGTAGAATGCCGCAGACCACTGAGCCGTCGGCACCGATCCATGTCCACCATAGCAGACAACCTTTCCGCCCTCGCCGCCCGCATCGCCAGCGCGGCCAAGGCCGCCGGACGCGACCCGGCCAGCATCCAGCTGCTGGCGGTGAGCAAGACCAAGCCGGCCAGCGCCATCCGCCAAGCCCATGCCGCCGGCGTGGTCGACGTGGGCGAGAACTATCTCCAGGAAGCCCTGGCCAAACAGGAAGCCTTGCGCGACCTGCCCTTGACCTGGCACTTCATCGGCCCCATCCAGTCGAACAAGACCCGTGCAATCGCCGAGCATTTCGACTGGGTACATTCCGTGGACCGCCTGAAGATCGCCCAACGCCTGTCCGAACAGCGCCCCGCCGGCTTGGCGCCACTGAACATCTGCCTGCAGGTGAACGTCAGCGGCGAAGACAGCAAGTCCGGCTGCGCCCCGGACGAGTTGCCTGCCCTGGCCAAGGCCGTCGCCACCCTGCCCGGCCTGCGCCTGCGCGGGCTGATGGCGATCCCCGAGCCTACCGAGGAACGCGCCGCGCAAGAGGCCGCCTTCGCCACCCTGCGCCACTTGCAAGACAGCCTCGGGCTGGAGCTCGACACCCTGTCCATGGGCATGAGCCACGACCTGGAAGCCGCGATCGCCCAGGGAGCGACCTGGGTCCGTATCGGTACCGCCCTGTTCGGTGCCCGCGACTACGGGCACGCCTGAATCCATGCTTTACTCACTCTTTCCCTCAAGGACCTGACATGAGCAAGACACGTATTGCCTTTATCGGCGCCGGCAACATGGCCGCCAGCCTGATCGGCGGTCTGCGTGCCCAGGGCCTGGACGCCGCGCAGATCCGCGCCAGCGACCCAGGCGCCGAGACCCGCGCACGGCTCCAGGCCGAACACGGCATCGCAACCTTCGAAGACAACGCCCAGGCCATCGCCGGCGCCGACGTGATCGTCCTGGCGGTCAAGCCGCAGGTCATGAAAGCCGTGTGCCAGGCCCTGCAGCCGCACCTCGAGGCGGGCCAGCTGATCGTTTCCATCGCCGCCGGTATCACCTGCGCCAGCCTGCAAGCCTGGCTCGGCGCCCGCCCGGTGGTGCGTTGCATGCCCAATACGCCGGCGCTGCTGCGCCAGGGCGTCAGCGGCCTGTACGCCACCGGCGAGGTATCGGCCGAGCAGCGCCAGCAGGCCGAGCAACTGCTGCGCGCCGTGGGCACCGCCCTGTGGCTGGAACAGGAGCAGCAACTGGACGCCGTCACCGCCGTATCCGGCAGTGGCCCGGCCTACTTCTTCCTGCTGATCGAGGCCATGACCGCCGCCGGCGAAAAACTCGGCCTGCCGCGCGAAATCGCGTCCCAACTGACCCTGCAGACCGCCCTGGGTGCCGCGCGCATGGCCGTGTCCAGCGACGTGGACGCCGCCGAGCTGCGGCGCCGGGTAACCTCGCCGGCCGGCACCACCGAGGCGGCGATCACGTCGTTCCAGGGCAACGGTTTCGAGGCCATCGTCGAGCAGGCGCTGGAGGCCGCGGCGAAGCGTTCCGCCGAGCTGGCCGAACAATTGGGCAAATAAGGAGCTGTCGATGAATGCACTGTCCGGCGCCGCGATCTTCGTGGTGCAAACCCTGGTCAGCCTGTACCTGGTGATCGTCCTGCTGCGCTTCGTGCTGCAGATGGTCAAGGCCGACTTCTACAACCCCCTGAGCCAGTTCGCGGTACGCGCCACCCAGCCGCTGCTCAAGCCGATCCGTCGCATCATTCCCAGCATCGGCGGCCTGGACACCTCGTCCCTGCTGCTGTCGGTGGTGATCCAGGCGCTGCTGATGGCGTTCGTGCTGATGGTCAGCTACGGCACCTTCGGCGACGTGCTGCACCTGCTGATGTGGGCCATCATCGGCGTCACCTCGCTGTTCCTGAAGATCTTCTGGGTCGCGATGATCGTCATGGTGATCGTCTCCTGGGTCGCACCCAACAGCCACAATCCGGCGGCGCAACTGGCCTACCAGATCAGCGAACCGGTACTGGCGCCGTTCCGCCGGCTCATCCCCAGCCTAGGCGGCATGGACATCTCGCCGATCTTCGCCTTCATTGCCATCCAGGTGATCCAGTCGTTCGTCATGCCCCCTCTGGCAGCCTACGCCGGCATGCCCCAGGAGCTGTGGCGGATGATCTGATTCGACCGACGCCCCCGGTGGCAAGCCTTCGCTTGCCGCTGGGGGTGGCCCTCTTTAGACTTACGCCTCCGTCAAGCGTGAGCAGGGTCGATGTCCACTGTCCTTCCCGAAGATTCCGTCGGTCTGGTAACACCGCAGATTGCCCGGTTCGATGAACCGCTGGCCCTGGCCTGTGGCCGCTCCCTGGCCACCTACGAACTGATCTACGAAACCTATGGCACCCTCAACAGCACCGCCAGCAACGCCGTGCTGATCTGCCATGCGCTGTCCGGCCATCACCATGCCGCCGGCTACCATGCGCCTACCGACCGCAAGCCGGGCTGGTGGGACAGCTGCATTGGCCCGGGCAAGCCGATCGACACCAACCGCTTCTTCGTGGTCAGCCTGAACAACCTCGGCGGCTGCAACGGCAGCACTGGCCCCAGCAGCATCAACCCGGCCACCGGCAAACCCTACGGCGCCGACTTCCCGGTACTGACCGTGGAAGACTGGGTACACAGCCAGGCGCGCCTGGCCGATCGCCTGGGCATCGGGCAATGGGCAGCGGTGGTCGGTGGCAGCCTGGGCGGCATGCAGGCGCTGCAGTGGACCATCAGCTACCCGGACCGCGTTCGCCATTGCGTGGACATCGCCTCGGCGCCCAAGCTCTCGGCGCAGAACATCGCCTTCAACGAAGTGGCACGCCAGGCCATCCTCACCGACCCGGAGTTCCATGGCGGCTCGTTCCAGGACCAGGGCGTGATCCCCAAGCGCGGCCTGATGCTGGCACGCATGGTCGGGCATATCACCTACCTGTCCGACGACTCCATGGGTGAGAAATTCGGCCGCGAGCTCAAGAGCGACAAGCTCAACTACGACTTTCACAGCGTCGAGTTCCAGGTCGAGAGCTACCTGCGCTACCAGGGCGAGGAGTTCTCCGGCCGCTTCGACGCCAACACCTACCTGCTGATGACCAAGGCCCTGGACTACTACGACCCGGCCGCAGCCCATGGCGGCGACCTGGCCGCCACCCTGGCCCACGTCACGGCGGACTACTGCATCATGTCGTTCACCACCGACTGGCGCTTCTCCCCGGCCCGCTCGCGGGAGATCGTCGACGCCCTGATGGCGGCGCGCAAGAACGTCTGCTACCTGGAGATCGATGCACCTTACGGGCACGATGCCTTCCTGATCCCCACACCTCGCTACATGCAGGGTTTCTCGAACTACATGAACCGCATCGCCATCTGAGGACAGCATGAGAGCCGACCTGGAAATCATCCACGACTGGATCCCCGCCGGCAGCCGGGTACTGGACCTTGGCTGCGGCAATGGCGAGCTGCTGGCCTCGTTGCGCGAGCGCAAGCACGTCACCGGCTATGGCCTGGAGATCGACCCCGACAACATCGCCGCCTGCGTGGCCAAGGGCGTCAACGTGATCGAGCAGGACCTGGACAAGGGCCTGGGCAACTTCGCCAGCAACAGCTTCGACGTGGTGGTCATGACCCAGGCCCTGCAAGCCGTGGAGTACCCCGACCGCATTCTCGACGAGATGCTGCGGGTGGGCCGCGAGTGCATCATCACCTTCCCCAACTTCGGCCACTGGCGCTGCCGCTGGTACCTGGCGACCAAAGGCCGCATGCCGGTCTCGGACTTCATGCCGTATACCTGGTACAACACCCCGAACATCCACTTCTGCACCTTCGCCGACTTCGAGCAGTTGTGCCACGAGCGCCAGGCCAAGGTCCTCGACCGGCTGGCGGTCGACCATCTGCACCGCAACGGGTGGGCCGGCCGGCTTTGGCCTAATCTTCTAGGGGAGATCGGCATCTATCGGGTCAGCAGCCCGGGCCTGCAGGAACATCAGGTCGCGGTCTGAGCACACGATCGCGGGGCCGGCTTCGCGCTGCCCCATCAATCTGGAGGAACCGCACCATGCGTCGTCTAGCTCTTTTCCTGATCAGCCTGTGCCTGGCGCTGCCGGTCCTGGCTGCCGATGCCGCCAAGCCCGAGCGCAAGGAAGTCTTCGGCGACGTGACGGTCCACTACAGCGCCTTCACCTCGAGCATGCTGCAACCCGAGGTGGCCGCTGCCACGGGCCTGACCCGAAGCAAGAACCAGGGCGTGCTCAACATCACCGTGCTCAAGGGCGGCAAGCCGGGCATGGCGGTGGTCAGCGGCACGGTGCGAGACCTCACGGGGCGCAGCAGCGCGCTGTCGTTCAAGCAGATCACCGACCAGGGCGCGGTGTACTACATCGCCCAGTTCAAGATCGACCAGTCGGAAACCCTGACCTTCGACGTGAATGTCGAAACCGGCGGCGTCAGTCACAAACTCAGCTTCAACCAGGAAGTGTTCCCAGGCGAATGATGAATTTCCAGCAACTCGTATTGGCCAGCCATAACGCCGGCAAACTCAAGGAACTCCAGGCCATGCTCGGTACCTCCGTGCACCTGCGCTCGATCGGCGAGTTCAGCCAGGTGGAGCCGGAGGAGACCGGCCTGTCGTTCGTCGAGAACGCCATCCTCAAGGCGCGCAACGCCTCGCGCATCTCCGGCCTGCCGGCCCTGGCCGATGATTCGGGGCTGGCGGTGGATCACCTTGGCGGCGCGCCGGGCATCTATTCGGCGCGCTATGCCGATGGCAAGGGCGACGCGGCGAACAATGCCAAGCTGCTCGAGGCCCTGAAGGACGTGCCGGCCGAACAGCGCGGGGCACAGTTCGTCTGTGTCCTGGCCCTGGTGCGCCATGCCGAGGATCCACTGCCGATCCTCTGCGAAGGCCTGTGGCATGGCCGCATCCTGTTCGAAGCCAGTGGCGAGCACGGCTTCGGCTACGACCCGTTGTTCTGGGTACCGGAGCGCAATTGCTCCAGCGCCGACCTGGCCCCCGTCGACAAGAACCAGCTCAGCCACCGCGCCCGCGCCATGGCCCTGCTGCGTCAGCGCCTGGGCCTGGCATGACCGACAAGCCGTCCATCCAGCTGCTCCACCCCGGGGCGGCTGGTTCCGGCCTGCCAGCGCCACACCTGGCACTGCCGGAACTCCCGCCATTGGCGTTGTACATCCATATCCCCTGGTGCGTGCGCAAGTGTCCCTATTGCGACTTCAACTCTCACCAGGCAGGCCCCGACCTGCCGGAAGAAGCCTACGTCGACGCCCTGCTCGCCGACCTCGACCAGGAACTGCCCGCCGTGCAGGGGCGCCCGATCCGTTCGATCTTCTTCGGGGGTGGCACGCCGAGCCTGTTCAGCGCACATGCGCTGGGTCGCCTGCTGCGCGGCGTGGAGCAGCGCACGCCGTTCGCGCCTGACATCGAGATCACCCTGGAAGCCAACCCCGGGACGTTCGAGCAGGACAAGTTCAAGGCATACCGGCAGACCGGGATCAACCGGCTGTCCATCGGCGTGCAGAGTTTCCAGCCGGCGAAACTGGAAAAGCTCGGGCGCATCCACAACGGTGACGAGGCCGTGCGTGCCGCCGGCATGGCGCGCGCTGCGGGCTTCGACAACTTCAACATGGACCTGATGCACGGCCTGCCCGACCAGTCGCTGGACGACGCCCTGGGCGACTTGCGCCAAGCCATCGACCTGGGGCCGACCCACCTGTCGTGGTACCAGTTGACCCTGGAGCCCAACACGGTGTTCTGGAGCCAGCCACCGGAGCTGCCCGAAGACGACATCCTCTGGGATATCCAGGAGGCGGGCCAGGCCCTGATGGCCGCCCAGGGCTACCAGCAGTACGAAGTATCGGCCTATGCCCAGCCGGACCGCGCCGCACAGCACAACCTCAACTACTGGCGCTTCGGCGACTTCATCGGCATCGGCGCGGGGGCCCATGGCAAGCTGTCGTTCCCGGATGGGCGCATCCTGCGCACCTGGAAGACTCGCCTGCCCAAGGACTACCTGAACCCGGCCAAGCCGTTCAAGGCCGGCGAGAAGCTGCTGCCAGCCGACGAGCTGCCCTTCGAGTTCCTGATGAACGCCCTGCGCCTGACCCAAGGCGTGGAAGCCGAGCTTTTCACCCTGCGCACCGGCCTGCCGCTGGAGCAACTCGCCGAGGCGCGCCGCGAGGCCGAACGAAAGGGCCTTTTGCAGGTCGAACCGGATCGACTGGCGGCAACGCCGCGAGGCCAGCTGTTCCTCAATGACCTGTTGCAGTATTTCTTGACCTGAGGATGACCCATGGACCTGGTACTTGACCTGCTCGCGACCGTTTCTCGCTGGAGCCGCAGCAACCTCTCGGAGATCTCCCTGGCCCTGGTAGGCTGCCTGCTGGTGCTGTTCGGCACCGATATCAAGGGCTGGGTGGAACAGCGCCTGGGCGGCCTGGCTGGCGCCTTGCGCGTGCCATTCATGGCCCTGCTGGTGATGATCGGCAGCGGTGCGGCGCTGATCTATGCAACGCCTTGGGTGGTGAAGGGGCTGAGCCAGTTCAACAACTATGCCCTGGCGCCGGTGCTGCTGGTGGTGCTGGTGTTGATCGGCGTGGTGGCCGATCGGCGGGGGTGATCCTAAAAGCCGCCCTGGAATACCAGGGCGGCCTCTCCACGCCGACTATCCCCTAGAGGGAATCGTCGAAGTGATCACGCATGAAATCCCGCGCGGTCTTGAGCACAGTCAGGACCCGAATGAGCTTCCACACGCGGCTCAGCGTATCAAGCAAACGCTTCATATGCCTTGGCCTCCGTGTTGGCTGGGCCAATCTTCCAGCATCTAGCCGGTACGTCGATGCTTTCGGAATCCATGTGATTGATTTCCAGTGAAGTGGCCAGGTTGATGGCCCTTCGAAGAAAATCACCGGCACGGTTCTCAGGCCGTGTCGAAGGGGCTAGACAGCAAAATCCTTCGCCTACCCAGCCCTTTCATTGGATCCACTCACATGAGAGCAGGGCCGATAATACGCGGAACTGCTTTGCCTGAAGGCAATTAACTACTGCTGGATATGTCAACTCAATTGACGCCCCACTCGATGCTTTCTATCATCGACGCTGTGATTGATTTCCAGTGAAGCATCCGCATTGACGGCCTCTCAATCCGTCATTGCAAAAAAAACCGCCCTTTCAAAGGCGGTTTTTTTATTGCATTACGCAGGCAGTGTGGCGTCAGCCCAAGCCACTCAACCCAGCTTCTCGAACTTCAGATCCCACACCCCATGCCCCAGCCGCTCGCCACGGCGTTCGAACTTGGTGATCGGGCGCTCTTGCGGGCGCGGCACATAGGTACCGTCGGCGGCCTGGTTGCGATACCCCGGCGCGGCGCTCATCACCTCCAGCATGTGCTCGGCATAGGGCTCCCAGTCGGTGGCCATGTGGAACACGCCCCCGACCTTGAGCTTGCGCCGCACCAGCTCGGCGAATTCCGGCTGGACGATGCGGCGCTTGTGATGGCGCGCCTTGTGCCAGGGGTCGGGGAAGAACAGCATCAGCCGGTCGAGGCTGTTGTCGGCCACGCAGCGGTTGAGCACTTCGATGGCGTCGCAATCGTACACCCGCAGGTTCTTCAGGCCCTGGGTCAGCACGCCGTTGAGCAGCGCGCCGACACCTGGACGGTGCACCTCGACACCGATGAAGTCCTGTTCAGGCGCGGCAGCGGCCATTTCCAGCAGGGAATGGCCCATGCCGAAGCCGATCTCCAGGGTGCGCGGCGCCGAACGGCCAAACACCTGGTCGTAGTCCACCGGGCTGTCGGCCAGGGGCAGGATGAACAGGGGGCCGCCCTGTTCCAGACCGCGTTGCTGGCCTTCGGTCATGCGCCCGGCACGCATCACGAAGCTCTTGATACGGCGGTGGGGGCGCGCTTCGCCGTCGGTGGTGATCGGCGTTTCTTGCGATTCAGTCATCAGGGGCTCTTACTTGATCAGACCTTCCAGCGGCGACGAGGCGCTGGCATAGAGTTTCTTCGGCATGCGCCCGGCCAGGTAGGCCATGCGACCAGCGACGATGGCATGCTTCATGGCCTCGGCCATCAGCACCGGCTGCTGGGCATGGGCGATGGCCGAGTTCATCAGCACGGCCTCGCAGCCCATCTCCATGGCGATGGTGGCGTCGGAGGCGGTGCCCACGCCGGCATCGACCAGTACCGGGACCTTGGACTCCTCAAGGATGATCTGCAGGTTGTAGGGGTTGCAGATCCCCAGGCCGGTGCCGATCAGGCCAGCCAGCGGCATCACTGCGATGCAGCCGGCCTCGGCCAGTTGGCGGGCGATGATCGGGTCGTCGCTGGTGTAGACCATCACGTCGAAACCGTCCTTGACCAGCACTTCGGCAGCCTTGAGGGTTTCGATCACGTTGGGGAACAGGGTTTTCTGGTCGGCCAGGACTTCCAGCTTGACCAGGTTGTGGCCATCCAGCAGCTCGCGGGCCAGGCGGCAGGTACGCACCGCTTCGGTGGCGTCGTAGCAGCCGGCGGTGTTCGGCAGGATGGTGTAGCGGTCCGGTGGCAGCACGTCGAGCAGGTTCGGCTCGCCCGGATTCTGGCCGATGTTGGTACGGCGCACGGCGACGGTGACGATCTCGGCACCCGAGGCCTCGATGGCCAGGCGGGTCTCTTCCATGTCACGGTACTTGCCGGTACCGACCAGCAGGCGCGACTGGAAAGTGCGCCCGGCCAGGGTGAAGGGCTTGTCGCTACGAACGTTGCTCATCGTTGTTCCTCTGGAAAAGGTTACGGGGCTTGCAGGTGAATCGCCGACGGATCAACCGCCACCGATGGCATGGACCACTTCGACCTGGTCGCCGTCGTTGAGCAGCGTGCTGTCGTGCTGGCTGCGCGGCACGATATCCAGGTTGAGCTCCACCGCTACCCGGCGACCGGCCAGTTCCAGGCGGTTCAGCAGGGCCGCGACGCTCTCGCCATCGGGCAATTCGTAAGGTTCACCGTTCAATTGAATGCGCATGCGCACGGCCACCATTGTTCTTTGGGGGCCCGCATTCTAGCCCCGATCAGCGCTCGAACCCAAGGGCACGAGCGGCCATTAGTCGCGATTGTGGACCACTTGGTCAGCTCAACCGCCACGCCGCCAGCCCCAGGCACAGCCAGCCGGCGAGAAAGCACAGGCCACCGATGGGGGTGATGATGCCAAGCTTGCCCAGGCCGCTGGTGGTCAGCACATAGAGGCTACCGGAGAACAGCACGATGCCCACGGCGAACAGACCGCCGGCCCAGCCCACCAGGCGCCCGGGCAAGTGCGCCGACAGCACGGCGACGCCGAGCAGGGCCAGGGCGTGGACCAGTTGATAGGTCACGCCGGTGTGGAAGATCGCCAGGTAATCGGCTGTGAGCCGGTTCTTCAGGCCGTGGGCGGCGAAAGCCCCCAGGGCGACACCAGTGAATCCAAAGAACGCGGCGAGCATCAGGAAGCTGCGAAGCATGGGGACGACTCCTCGGGTGGGGTCTGTATAATGGCCCGCTCCACAGGTTCCGGCCAAGCCATCGCCATGCTGTCATCCCTCATCCGCCGCCTCGTCCGCGCCCTGCTCTGGTTCGCCGCCGGCAGCATCGTGCTGGTCCTGGCGCTGCGCTGGGTACCGCCTCCGGGCACGGCACTGATGGTCGAGCGCAAGGTCCAGTCGTGGATGGCCGGCGAGCCGATCGACCTGCAGCGTGACTGGACGCCCTGGGCGCGGATCTCCGACGAACTGAAGGTCGCGGTCATCGCCGGCGAAGACCAGAAGTTCGCCAGCCACTGGGGCTTCGACATCCCGGCCATCCAGGCGGCCCTCGCCCATAACGAACGCGGCGGCAACCTGCGCGGCGCCAGCACCCTCACCCAACAGGTGGCCAAGAACCTGTTCCTGTGGTCCGGTCGCAGTTGGCTGCGCAAGGGGCTGGAGGCCTGGTTCACCGGGCTGATCGAGCTGTTCTGGTCGAAGGAGCGGATCCTCGAGATCTACCTGAACAGTGCCGAATGGGGGCCAGGCGTGTTCGGCGCCCAGGCGGCCGCACGCTATCACTTCGGTATCGATGCCAACCGCCTTTCCCGCCAGCAGGCCAGCCAGTTGGCGGCCGTACTGCCCAGCCCGATCAAATGGAGCGCCAGCCGGCCCAGCGCCTACGTGGCCAGCCGGGCCGGCTGGATCCGCCGGCAAATGAGCCAGTTGGGCGGGGCCAGCTACCTGATGCAGCTGGAGGCATCGCGCAGGCCTTGATACTCCTGCACCACCCTGCCCCTGCCCTGCCTGGCCCTATCGCTGGCAAGCCCCACACATGACCCTGCAATCCATATCATGCGTGATCGACTCGGACCCTGTGGGAGCTGGCTTGCCAGCGATAGGGCCAGTTCAGGCACCTTGAAACGCCAGGCATAAAAAAACCGCCTGCCCATAAGACAAGCGGCTCTATCGATCCAGCCCAGCCGTCGATCAGACCGCGATCAACGCCTTGACCTTGTTCATCGCGTTCTTCTCCAACTGGCGAATACGCTCCGCCGACACGCTGTATTTCTCCGCCAGCTCGTGCAGGGTGGCTTTTTCCTCGGCCAGCCAGCGCTGATAGAGAATGTCGCGGCTGCGCTCGTCCAGGCCTTGCAGGGCATCGTGCAGGTTGCTGGTGGAGTTGTCGCTCCAGTCGGCATCCTCCAGTTGCAGGGCCGGGTCGTAGCGGTGGTCTTCCAGGTAATGCGCTGGCGACTGGAAGGCACTGTCGTCATCGGCTTCGGCAGCTGGGTCGAAGGCCATGTCCTGGCCGCTCAGGCGGCTTTCCATCTCGCGCACTTCGCGAGGCTCGACGCCAAGGCTTTCGGCCACGCGATGGACTTCGTCATTGTTCAGCCAGGCCAGGCGCTTCTTCTGGCTACGCAGGTTGAAGAACAGCTTGCGCTGGGCCTTGGTGGTGGCCACCTTGACGATGCGCCAGTTGCGCAGGATGAACTCGTGGATCTCGGCCTTGATCCAGTGCACCGCGAAGGACACCAGACGCACGCCCATTTCCGGGTTGAAACGCTTTACCGCCTTCATCAGGCCGACGTTGCCTTCCTGGATCAGGTCGGCCTGGGCCAAGCCGTAGCCTGCATAGCTACGGGCGATGTGTACGACGAAACGCAGGTGGGCCATCACCATTTGCCGAGCGGCCTCAAGATCCTGCTCGTAGTAGAGACGCTCGGCCAGTTCACGCTCCTGCTCGGCCGTCAGCAGGGGGATGCTGTTGACCGTGTGCACATAGGCTTCCAGGTTTGCACCGGGAACCAGGGCATAAGCAGGTTGCAACGAAGTGGTCATTCAAGAACCTCCGACTCACTGAACTCGTGCCTTTTGGGCACTGCCAACATTGACCGGAAACCAAGAAACAAGTTCCCAGACTGAGAAAAAAGTCAATGCTGGCCAGAAAACATTATCGAGGTGCCAACTCGTTCAAGTGGCGGGCGACCGCGATCCATGCACCGATATACCCCAACAGCACGGCCCCGATCAAGAGCGACAGACCATCGGAACCCGGCACGCCGCCCAGGGCGAAGTCGCTGCCGTACAGCCCGGAGAGCCCTATGACCGCATCGTTCAGCCAGTCCAGGGAGAACGCCAGGATCCCCCAGGCCAGCAACCCCGCGCCCAGGCCGTACAGGGCCCCCATATAGAGGAAGGGGCGGCGCACGTAGCTGTCGGTCCCGCCCACCAGCTTGATCACTTCGATCTCGGTACGGCGGTTCTCGATGTGCAGGCGAATTGTGTTACCAATTACCAACAGCAGGGCCGAAACCAGAAGCACGGCCAGGCCGAAGACGAAACGGTCACCCAGCTTGAGGATCGCCGCCAGGCGCTCCACCCACACCAGGTCCAACTGCGCCACCTCGACCTGCGGCAGCTCCGACAGACGCTGACGCAGGGCTTCCAGGGCCGGCTTGTCGACCTCGGTCGGGGTCACCACCACCACGCCGGGCAACGGGTTCTCCGGCAGCTCGCGCAGGGCTTCGCCCAGGCCGGACTGCTGCTGGAACTCCTCCAGCGCCTGTTCGCGGCTGACATACTGGGCATCGGCCACGCCAGGCATGCCCTTGATCTCGTCGCGCAAGGCCTCGCCTTCCTTGCCACCGGCGTCGAGCTTGAGGAACAGGGAGATCTGCGCGGCACGTTGCCAAGAACCGCCGAGCTTCTCGACGTTCTTCAGCAGCAGCGACAGCCCCATGGGCATGCTCAGCGCCACCGCCATCACCAGGCAGGTGAAGAAGCTGCCGATCGGCTGCTTGCCCAGGCGCCGCAGGCTGTCGGCCAGACTGGCCCGGTGGCTTTCCAGCCAGGCGTGCAGCAGGGTACGGAAATCTGGGCCGTCGTCGTCGTGACCTGCGCGTTTTTTCGCCGGCTGCGGGTCGGCGGCCTTGGGCGCGACGCGCTCGGAAACCTTCGGCGTACGTGTAGTGCTCATTGCCCGGCCTCCCCATCGCCGATCAGTCGACCGCGCTGCAGGGTCAGCATGCGGTGCCGCATGCGCGCGATCAGCGCCAGGTCATGGCTGGCGATCAATACCGTGGTGCCCAGGCGGTTGATGTCCTCGAACACCCCCATGATCTCCGCGGCCAGGCGCGGATCAAGGTTGCCGGTCGGCTCGTCGGCCAGCAGCAGGGCCGGCTGGTGGACGATGGCGCGGGCGATGCCGACCCGCTGTTGCTGGCCGGTGGACAGGTCGGCCGGGAACAGCTCGCCCTTGTCGGCCAGGGCCACTCGCTCCAGGGCCGAGTCCACCCGTTTGGCGATCTCGGGCTTGGACAGGCCTAGGATCTGCAGCGGCAACGCGACGTTGTTGAACACCGTGCGGTCGAACAGCAACTGGTGGTTCTGGAACACCACGCCGATCTGCCGACGCAGGAACGGGATCTGGGCGTTGCTGATCTGGCCCAGGTCCTGCCCGGCCAACAGCAGCTTGCCGTTGGTCGGACGCTCCATGGCCAGCAGCAGGCGCAGCAGCGTGCTCTTGCCGGCACCGGAGTGGCCGGTGACGAACAGGAACTCGCCCCGGCGCGCCCGGAAGCTCAGTTCGTGCAGGCCGACATGGCCGTTGGGGTAGCGCTTGGCAACCTGTTCGAATCGGATCATGGATGCTCCCGCTCGGCGAACAGAGCCTTGACGAATGGCTCGGCCTCGAAGGTACGCAGGTCGTCGATGCCTTCGCCGACGCCGATGAAGCGGATCGGCAGGGCGAACTGCTTGGCCAGGGCGAAGATCACTCCGCCCTTGGCGGTGCCGTCCAGCTTGGTCAGGGCAAGGCCGGTCAGTTCGACGCTCTGGTTGAAGTACTTGGCCTGGCTGATGGCGTTCTGGCCGGTGCCGGCGTCCAGCACCAGCAGGACCTCGTGGGGTGCCTCGGCATCGAGCTTGCCGATGACCCGGCGCACTTTCTTCAGCTCTTCCATCAGGTTGTCCTTGGTGTGCAGGCGACCGGCGGTATCGGCGATCAGCACGTCGATGCCACGGGCCTTGGCGGCCTGCACGGCGTCGAAGATCACCGAAGCCGAGTCGGCACCGGTGTGCTGGGCGATCACCGGGATCTGGTTACGCTCGCCCCACACCTGCAGTTGCTCCACGGCCGCGGCGCGGAAGGTGTCGCCAGCGGCCAGCATGACCTTCTTGCCTTCGAGCTGCAGTTTCTTGGCCAGCTTGCCGATGGTGGTGGTCTTGCCCGCGCCGTTCACACCGACCACGAGGATCACGTACGGCTTGCCCTGCGACTGGATCGTCAGTGGCTGTTCCACAGGGCGCAGCAGGGCGGCCAGCTCCTCCTGCAGCGACTTGTACAGCGCATCGGCGTCGGCCAGCTGCTTGCGAGCCACTTTCTGGGTCAGGTTCTGGACGATGGTCGAGGTGGCCTCCACGCCGACATCGGCGGTGAGCAGGCGTGTCTCGATCTCGTCGAGCAGGTCATCGTCGATGACCTTCTTGCCAAGGAACAGGCTGGCCATGCCCTCGCCGATGCTGGCGCTGGTCTTGGACAGGCCCTGCTTGAGGCGGGCGAAGAAACCGACCTTGGAAGGTTCGGCGGCGACAGCGAGCGCAGCAGCGACCGGCTCGGGGGCAGGCTCGACGGGCGTCGGCGCAGCGTCCGGCGCGGGCACAGGCTCGACAGGCGCCGGCGCAGCGACCGGTACGGGTTCGGGGCGCTCGGTTCGAACCTCAGCCAGCACCGGCTCAGGGGCCGGGCGCTCGGGAATGACAGGGGGGGTCCTGGGCTCCAGGTCTGGGACCAGGGCCACAGGCTCCTCGGCGACTGGCAGGGTCAGGGTGCTGGCAGGCTGGGAGGCGCTGCCCGCCAGCGCTGGCGACGGCGTGGCCTCGTTCGCGGGCAAGCCCGCTCCCACAGGGGCCGCCAGGGCTTGATCCTCGGCGACAGGCAGCACCGGCGCGCCAGCAGGGGGCTGCGGCGCGGCGGCAGGTGCGGACTCGACTGGGGCTGGAGCCACGACCGGCGCCTCGGCGACCGGAGCAGGCTGCTCGACAGGCGCCTGCGGCGCTACCGGCTCGGCAGCCTGAGGCTCAGGGGATTGCGGCTGTTCGGCGACAGCTTGCTGCGGCTTCTTGCGAAACCAGCTGAACAGGCCTTTCTTCTCGCCAGCCTCGGCCGGCGCTTTTTTGTCGTCGTTGGAACCAAACATGGAAGACGGCTATCTCAGGGTAGCGATGGGCCATCAACGGCGCATCGGAAATTCTTGGTAACGCAGAACAGACTCTCTTGGATCCGGCTGGTTCATGCGCAACGTTTTGTCGAAGTGGCCTGTGGGCCAGAACGGCGACAGGCATGGTCGCCAGGCAACCGGATCAGTATCCTAGCACCTCCTGGCCCGCCGACGCTAAGCCAAGCGGGCCGCCGTACAGGTTAACCAACGTATGAATGCTCTAGCCCGCCGCGCCGCTGGCCTGTTGCTCAGCGCGCTCTGCCTGCCGCTCGCGGCCCTCGCCGCCGATCCGCAGCCCACCCACGAGTTCATCCTCGACAACGGCCTGAAGGTGGTCGTGCGCGAAGACCATCGCGCCCCGGTGGTGGTTTCGCAGATCTGGTACAAGGTCGGCTCCAGCTACGAGACCCCGGGCCAGACCGGGTTGTCCCACGCCCTGGAGCACATGATGTTCAAGGGCAGCGCCAAGGTCGGCCCTGGCGAGGCCTCGCGCATCCTGCGCGACCTCGGCGCGCAAGAGAACGCCTTCACCAGCGACGACTACACCGCCTACTACCAGGTCCTCGCCCGCGACCGCCTGCCGGTGGCCCTGGAGCTGGAGGCCGACCGCCTGGCCAGCCTGCGCCTGCCGGCCGACGAGTTCAGCCGCGAGATCGAGGTGATCAAGGAAGAGCGCCGCCTGCGCACCGACGACCAGCCCAATGCCAAGGCCTTCGAGCTGTTCCGCGCCATGGCCTACCCGGCCAGCGGCTACCATACCCCGACCATCGGCTGGATGGCCGACCTCGAGCGCATGAAGGTCGAGGAACTGCGCCACTGGTACGAATCCTGGTACGCGCCGAACAACGCCACCCTGGTGGTGGTCGGCGATGTCAGCGTCGACGAGGTCAAGGGCCTCGCCAACAAGTATTTCGGCGCCATTCCCAAGCGCGCCGTGCCGCCGGCCAAGCTGCCGCTGGAGCTGGCCGAACCCGGCCTGCGCCAGCTGACCCTGCATGTGCGCACCCAGTTGCCAAGCCTGATCTACGGCTTCAACGTACCAGGCCTGGCCACCGCCAAGGACCCACGCAGCGTCCATGCCCTGCGCCTGATCTCCGCCCTGCTCGACGGCGGCTACAGCGCCCGCATGCCAGCCCGCCTGGAGCGCGGCCAGGAGCTGGTGGCCGGCGCCTCGTCCAGCTACAACGCCTTCACCCGTGGCGACAGCCTGTTCCTGGTCTCGGCCACTCCGAACGTACAGAAGCAAAAGACCCTCGCCGACGTCGAGAAAGGCATCTGGCAATTGCTCGACGAACTCAAGACCACGCCGCCCAGCGCCGAGGAGCTCGAGCGCGTGCGCGCCCAGGTGATCGCCGGCCTGGTCTACGACCGTGACTCCATCAGCAGCCAGGCCACCACCATCGGCCAACTGGAAACCGTGGGCCTGTCCTGGAAGCTGATCGACAGCGAACTCGACGAGCTCAAGCGCGTGACCCCGCAGGACATCCAGGACGCCGCCCGCACCTACTTCACCCGCGAACGCCTGAGCGTTGCCCATGTACTGCCCGAGGAGTCCGCCCATGAGTGACCGCAGCGCAACCCGCTACACCCTGTTCGGCCTCGGCATCATCGTGCTGGTGGTGGCCCTGGCCATGGCCTTGGCCCGCCCAGCCCAGTCGGACAACGTGGCGCAGGCCGACAGCACCGCCGCCCGTCCGGCCAACACCCTGCAGTCCCTGGCCGAGCTGGACGGCAAGGCGCCCAGCCGGCGCCAGCTGAACATCCAGAGCTGGAATACCGCCGAAGGCGCCCGCGTGCTGTTCGTCGAAGCCCGCGAGCTGCCGATGTTCGACCTGCGCGTGACCTTCGCCGCCGGCAGCAGCCAGGACGGCGACACGCCAGGCCTGGCCACCCTGACCAACGCCATGCTCAACGAAGGCGTGGCCGGCAAGGACGTGACCGCCATCGCCGAAGGCTTCGAAGGCCTGGGGGCGGACTTCGGCAACGGCGCCTACCGCGACATGGCGGTGGCCACCCTGCGCAGCCTAAGTGCCGCCGACAAGCGCGAGCCGGCGCTGAAGCTGTTCGCCGAGGTGGTGGGCAAACCGACCTTCCCGGACGATGCCCTCACGCGCATCAAGAACCAACTGCTGGCAGGCTTCGAGTACGAGAAGCAGAACCCCGGCAAGATCGCCGGCAAGGCGCTGTTCGCCAAGCTGTACGGCGATCATCCCTACGCCCATCCGAGCGACGGCACCGCCGAGAGCATCCCCGGAATCACCCTGGAGCAGTTGCGCGCCTTCCACGCCAAGGCCTATGCGGCCGGCAACGCGGTGATCGCCCTGGTCGGCGACCTCAGCCGCGACGAAGCAGAGGCCATCGCCGCCCAGGTTTCCACTGCCCTGCCCAAGGGCCCGGCCCTGCCCAAGCCGGCCGAGCCTGTCGAGCCCAAGGCGGGCCTGACCCACATCGACTTCCCCTCCAAGCAGACCCACTTGATGCTGGCCGAGCTCGGCATCGACCGCCAGAACCCGGACTGGGCCGCCCTCTCCTTGGGCAACCAGATCCTTGGCGGCGGCGCCTTCGGCACCCGCCTGATGAGCGAGGTCCGCGAGAAACGTGGCCTGACCTATGGCGTCTATTCGGTGTTCAGCCCGATGCAGGTGCGCGGGCCATTCATGATCAACCTGCAGACCCGCGCCGAATTGAGCGAAGGCACCCTCAAGCTGGTCCAGGATATCCTCGCCGACTACCTGGAACATGGCCCGACCCAGCAAGAGCTGGACGACGCCAAGCGCGAACTGGCCGGCAGCTTCCCGCTGTCCAATGCCAGCAACGCCAGTATCGTCGGTCAACTGGGGGCGATAGGCTTCTACAACCTGCCGCTGACCTGGCTCGAGGACTTCATGCAGCAATCCCAGGACCTGACTGTCGAGCAGGTCAAGGCGGCCATGAACAAGCACCTGTCGGCAGACAAGCTGGTGATCGTCACGGCCGGCCCGAAGGTGCCGCAGAAACCGCTGCCACCGCCCACTGACAAACCCGCCGAGCAACCGCTCGGCGTACCGGAGCACTAATGGCCAAGCCATCCAGACCCGCCCACCCGGGCCAAGGGCCCAGCAAGGGCCCGGGCCACCTGCGCATCATCGCCGGCGAGTGGCGCAGCCGCCGCCTGACGGTACCCGAAGGAGACGGCCTGCGCCCGACCCCCGACCGGGTCCGCGAAACCCTGTTCAACTGGCTGGCACCGTATATCGAGGGCGCCCAGGTGCTGGATGCCTTCACCGGCAGCGGGGCGCTGGTCCTGGAGGCCCTGTCGCGTGGAGCCGAGGACGCTGTGGCCCTGGACAGCAACCCGGCAGCGATCGCCAACCTCAAGCACAACCTGGAGGTCTTGCGCTGCCCCCGCGGCCAGATCCTGCAGACCGACGCGCTGCGCTACCTGCAAGGGCCGGCCAAGCAGCGGTTCGACGTGGTATTCCTCGACCCGCCTTTCCATCAGGACTTGCTGGCCAACACCTGCAACCTGCTCGAAGACGGCCAGTGGCTGCGTGAACAGGCCTGGATCTACACCGAGAGCGAAGCTGCGCCCTCTACCCTGCCGATGCCTGGCAACTGGCGCCTGCACCGGGAAAAGAAGACCGGCCAGGTGCACTACGCGCTCTGGCAGCGCGGCTGACGTCCAGCGGCAGGCACGGCTGCGACCAATAGCGCAGGTACAGTGGCGACGATTCATGTCAAGCTAGGCAGGCACAACAGGGGTCACCCAGCATGCCTAGCCTCAACGCCACTTTCCGTCCGGCCACCGGCCTGTCCAACCCCCACCTGCAGACCCTGTGGGGGCCGCTGTGGCGCAAGCTCCCCGACCTGCAGCGCACCCGCGAGCGCCTGTGGCTGGCCGATGGCGACTTCCTCGACCTGGACTGGCATGGCCCACACCAGCCCGCCGCCCCGCTGGTGCTGGTGCTGCACGGCCTGACTGGCTCGTCCGCCTCCCCCTACGTCAAAGGCCTGCAGCAGGCGCTGCAGGCCCGTGGCTGGGCCAGCGTCGCCGTCAACTGGCGCGGTTGCTCCGGCGAGCCGAACCTGCTGCCGCGCAGCTACCACTCCGGCGCCAGCGAAGACCTGGCCGAGACCATTCGCCACCTGCGCGCCCAGCGCCCGCTGGCGCCGCTGTATGCGGTCGGTTATTCGCTGGGCGGCAATGTGCTGCTCAAGTACCTGGGCGAGAGCGGTACGACCAGCCAACTGGAGGCCGCGGTGGCGGTGTCGGTGCCGTTTCGCCTGGATCAGTGCGCCGATCGCATCGGCCAGGGTTTTTCCAAGGTCTACCAGGCGCATTTCATGCGCGAGATGCTTGCCTATGTGCAGCAGAAGCAGCGGCACTTTCGCGAGAGCGGCCATCACGAAGGGTTGGCGGCGCTCGAGCGCCTGGGGCCGTTACGCAACCTGCGCACGTTCTGGGATTTCGACGGCAAGGTCACCGCACCGTTGAATGGTTTCAGCGATGCCCATGACTACTACCGGCGCTCGTCGAGCCGCTACTACCTAGGCGAGAACCGGACGCCGACACTGATCATCCATTCCACCGACGACCCGTTCGTGTCCGGCCACAGCCTGCCCGCAGCCAGCGAGTTGGCGGCACAGACGCATCTGGAGCTACATGAGCGAGGCGGGCATGTGGGGTTCGTCGATGGCAGCCTGCGCAATCCGGGGTATTACCTGGAGCGGAGGATTGCGCAGTGGTTGGCGGAGGGCGCCTAGAACAGCCCTGACACCCCACTGCCTGCCAAGAACTACCTGCTTTCACAGATGACGAAGACCTCGAAAGCTCAGTCCCCTTTCGCCACGCCATGCTGTGGATCATTGATCCACTCGCTCCACGACCCGGCATACAACCGCCCCAGCGGGTACCCCGCCAGCGCCAGGGCGAACAGGTTATGGCAAGCGGTCACCCCCGAGCCGCAATAGGCTACTAGCTGTTCCGGTGCCCGCCCTGCCAGTGCCTCGTCGAAACGCTGCTTGAGCTGCGCGGCCGGCAGGAAGTGGCCATCCGGCCCCAGGTTGTCGGTGAACGCCAAGCACTGGGCCCCCGGAATATGCCCGGCCACCGGGTCGATCGGCTCGACATCGCCACGAAAACGCGGCAGCGCGCGGGCATCGATGAGGGTCAACTCCGGTTGCCCCAGGCGCTTGGCCAGACGCTCGGCGTCGATCAGCAGCTTCATGTCCGGCTCACCGGTGAAACTGCCCTCGCGCTTGACCGGTGGATCGAGGCTCAGCGGCAGATGGGCGGCATGCCAGGCCTTGAGGCCACCATCGAGGATGAAAACGTCATCGCGCTTGCCCAGCCAGGCCAGCAGCCACCAGGCGCGGGCGGCAAACGCGCCGGGGCCATCGTCGTACAGCACCACCTGGCTGTCGTTGTCCATGCCCCATTCGCGCAGGCGCTCGACCAGCCGTCGCGGATCCGGCAGCGGGTGGCGCCCGGTGCGGCCCTTGACCACCGGCCCGCTCAGGTCCCGCTCCAGGTCGGCGAAGTGCGCCCCCGCGATATGCCCCTCGGCATAGCTGCGTTGGCCGTAATCCACATCCTCCAGGGCAAAACGACAGTCGAGGATCACCAACCCCGGCGACTCCAGGCGGTCGGCCAACTGCTGCGGGGTGATCAATTGCGCAAGGGGCATGACAATCTCCTGATCGATGGCACGAAAGGCCCTGGAGTCACTGCTCCAGGGCCTGGTTGAACGGTACGTGGAACTCCTCGCAGAGCGTATCCACGGCAGCCCGCGAACTGGCGGTGACGAACCCCAGTTCCAGCACCAGTACCTGGTAGACGCCGCGCTTGAAGGCTTCTTCACCCAGGTGCGCGGAATGTTCGCGCGTGGTGCTGAGAAAACGAACCCACGAGGTCAGGACGATCCAGGCGTTGATGGTCAGCGATTCGATCTGCGCCGCATCCATGGCCAGGATCCCGGCCTCGACGAAGCCCCGGTAGATCGCCTGGCCCTGCTGCAGGCAACGCTGGGAGAAACGCCGGTAACGGGCGGCGAGTTCCGGGTCGCTGTCGAGCAGGTGCTCCAGGTCGCGGTGCAGGAAGCGATAGTTCCACATCGCCGCCAGCAGGGCCTTGAGGTAGAAGCGCTTGTCCTCGACCGTCGCGGTGCGCCCCTGGGGAGGCCGCAGGAAGCTGTCCACCAGCGCTTCGTACTGGCTGAAGAGCACGGCGATGATCGCCTGCTTGTTAGGGAAGTGGTAGTACAGGTTGCCAGGCGAGATTTCCATGTGCGCGGCGATGTGGTTGGTACTGACGCTGCGTTCGCCCTGCTGGTTGAACAGCTCCAGGCTGTTCTGCACGATGCGCTCACGGGTCTTCATGCGCGGGGCCATGCTCAGCTCCAAGTCTGCGTACTTCAATGATCGCCCATCTTAAGGTGTATCTGCCAAGGGATGCACCGTTCTGTGCCAGGGCGCAAAAAACTCGCGCCAGCGCGCAAATTAGAGTATAGGCTCTAGTCATAACAGCCCCCTTTCGTGGAGCCGCCATGACTTCGCCGATCGCCTTGCCTCCTGTGTATTCCGACCCCGACCTGGCTGCGACGTTCGCCGCCCAGCGCCAGGCGTTCGCCAGCCACCCCATGCCCGAGGTGGCCCAACGCCGGCAATGGCTGAAAAGCCTGCGCGAGGCCTTGCTGGCAGGGCAGCAACAGCTGGTCGAAGCCATCGACCAGGACTTCGCAGGCCGCAGCGCCGACGAAACCCTGCTGGCCGAGTTGCTGCCGTCGGTACAGGGCCTGCGCCATGCCGAACGCCACCTGCAACGCTGGATGCGACCTTCGCGGCGCAGGATCGGCCTGGCCTTCCAGCCGGCCAGCGCCCGGGTGCTGTACCAGCCGCTGGGGGTGGTGGGCATCATCGTGCCGTGGAACTACCCGCTGTTCCTGGCCATCGGCCCGTTGACCTGCGCCCTGGCCGCCGGCAACCGGGTGATGCTCAAGCTCAGCGAAGCCACGCCGGCCACCGGGCAAGCGCTCAAGGCATTGCTGGAGCGAGTGTTCCCCGGCGACCTGGTCAGTGTCGTGCTCGGCGACATGCAAGTCGGCCAGGCCTTCTCCCGCCTGCCGTTCGACCACCTGCTGTTCACCGGCTCCACTGCCGTCGGCCGCCACGTGATGCTCGCCGCCGCACAGAACCTGACCCCCGTGACCCTGGAGCTGGGCGGCAAGTCGCCGGCCATCGTCTCGGCCAGCGTGCCGCTGGACACCGCCGCCGAGCGCATCGCCTTCGGCAAGACCCTCAACGCCGGCCAGACCTGCGTCGCCCCCGACTATGTACTGGTCCCACGCCAACGCCTGGGAGCCTTCGCCGATGCCTACCGGCGTGCCGTGCGCCGCTTGTACCCACGCATCGGCGACAACCCGGACTACAGCGCCATCGTCAACCCGCGGCAATTGCAGCGCCTGGAGCGACTGCTGGAGGATGCCCGCGACAAAGGTGCCCAAGCGCTCGACCTCTACCCTGACGAACCTCGCCAGGGCCGGCGCCTGCCGCCCCATGTGCTGCTGGATGTGAACGATGACATGCAGGTGATGCAGGAGGAGATCTTCGGCCCCTTGCTACCGCTGGTGCCCTACGACAGCCTCGACGACGCCCTGGCCTACATCAACGACCGTCCGCGCCCCTTGGCGCTCTATTACTTCGGCTACGACCGCGCCGAGCAGGACCATGTCATGCGCCATAGCCATTCCGGCGGCGTCTGCCTCAACGACACCCTGCTGCATGTGGCCCAGGACGACCTGCCCTTCGGTGGCATCGGCCCATCCGGCATGGGGCACTACCACGGGCACGAGGGTTTCCTGACCTTCAGCAAGGCCAAGGCGGTGCTGGCCAAGCAGCGCTTCAACGCCGCCCGATTGATCTACCCGCCTTACGGCAAGGCCTTGCAACGCCTGGTCTACAAGCTGTTCATCCGCTGAGCGAGGCGCCCCCCATGCACCGCCGCGACCTGCTCCAGTTCAGCCTCGGCGCCAGCGTCTTCCTGGCCGGCGCCAGCCTGGTCGGTTGTTCGCCACAGGCCAGCGCGCCGGGCTTCAGCACGCTGCGCGACGACGACCTGCCGCTGCTGCATGCCCTGATTCCCGTGGTGCTGGCCGGCACCCAAGCGTCGCCGACGCTGGTCCTGCACAGCCTGGACCACAAGCTGGCGGCGCTGTCGCCGGCGATGCTCAAGCTCACCCGGCAACTGTTCGACGTGCTCAACCTGCCGCTGACCCGCGGGCCCTTGACCGGTGTCTGGGGCCGCTGGGAGAACGCCAGCCCCGCACAGGTCAGCGCCTTTCTCGCGCGCTGGCAGGACAGCTCGCTGAACCTGCTGCGCATGGGCCACGCCTCGCTGCTGCAACTGCTGCTCATGGCCTGGTACGAGCGCCCCGAAGCCTGGGCGGCCTGTGGTTACCCCGGCCCTCCGAACATCTGATCGCACAAGAGCCTCCCCGATGCCCGTAGCCGACCCGTTTCGCCAAGGCCTGGAACAAGGCTGGATCACCCATGATGCCTCGCGCCTGGAGCAAGACCTGACCCTGCAAGCCGACGTCGCCGTGATCGGCAGCGGCGCAGGTGGCGCCACCACTGCGGAAATACTCAGTGCCGCCGGCTTCAAGGTCCTGCTGATCGAGGAAGGCCCGCTCAAGACCAGCAGCGACTTCCACCTGCTGGAGAACGAGGCCTACGCCAGCCTCTACCAGGAAGGGCTGGGGCGCATGAGCAAGGACGGCGCCATCACCATCCTCCAGGGTCGAGCCGTGGGGGGGACGACGCTAGTCAACTGGACCTCGAGCTTCCGCACGCCGCCACAGACCCTCGGCCACTGGGCCAGGGAGCACGGGGTGAAAGGCCTGGGCAGCGAAGACCTGCAACCCTGGTTCGAACGCCTGGAGCGACGCCTGGGCATCAGCCCCTGGGCCGTCCCGCCGAACGCCAACAACGAGGTACTGCGGCGCGGCTGCGAAGCCCTCGGCTACCACTGGGCGGTGATCCCACGCAACGTGCGCGGCTGCTGGAACCTCGGCTACTGCGGCATGGGCTGCCCGGTCAACGCCAAGCAGTCGATGCTGGTGACCAGCATCCCGGCCACCCTCGACAACGGCGGCGAACTGCTCTACCTGGCGCGGGCCGAGCGCTTCCTGCACGACGGCGAGCGCATTGGCGAACTGCTCTGCCAGGCCCTGGACAGCCAAGGCGTACATCCCAACGGGCGCCAGGTACGGGTCCGCGCTCGCCACTACGTGCTGGCCGGCGGCGGCATCAACAGCCCTGCCCTGCTGCTGCGCTCGGCAGCGCCAGACCCTTACCAGCGCCTGGGCAAGCGCACCTTCCTGCACCTGGTCAACTTCAGCGTGGCGCGGTTCGCCGAACGGATCGACCCTTTCTACGGCGCGCCCCAGTCCATCTACAGCGATCATTTCCAGTGGCTGGAGGGTGTCGACGGCCCGATTGGCTACAAGCTGGAGGTGCCGCCGCTGCACCCGGCCCTGGCCAGTACCCTGTTGGGCGGGCATGGCCTGGAGAATGCCCAGCGCATGGCCGAGCTGCCGCATACCCACATGATGCTGGCCTTGCTGCGCGACGGTTTCCACCCGCAGAGCCAGGGCGGCCAGGTGGAGCTGCGCAGCGACGGCTCGCCCGTGCTCGACTACCCGCTCACCGACTACCTGCGCGACGGCCTGCGCCGGGCCTACCACAGCATGGCGCAGATCCAGTTCGCCGCCAGCGCCGCCCAGGTGATGCCGGTACATGGGGATGCACGCTACGTCGACGACCTGCGCCAGGCCCAGGCACTGATCGAGCGCCTGCGCCTGGAACCCTTTCACACCCGCCTGGGCAGCGCCCATGTCATGGGCGGCTGCGCGCTGGGCGAGGACCCGCGTCAAGCGGTGTGCGACAGCCTGGGTCGGCATCACCAGTTGCAGAACCTGTCGATCCACGACGGTTCGCTGTTCCCCACCAGCATCGGTGCCAACCCGCAACTGTCGGTCTACGCCATCAGCGCCCGGCTCGGCGAGGCGCTGGCTACCCGCCTGGCGCGTGGCGCATGACAACGATTATCCGCACTGTCTATAGTGCCATCATTCGGCCGCGTGACTTGGCCGGGCGCAGTCCCTGCGCTACCATCCGACTCCCCAACGCACTCCAGCCAGGATGACGCGATGAACCGAGTGTTGTACCCGGGTACTTTCGACCCCATTACCAAAGGCCATGGCGATCTGGTCGAACGTGCGTCGCGCCTGTTCGACCACGTGATCATCGCCGTGGCAGCCAGCCCGAAGAAGAATCCGCTGTTCCCCCTGGAGCAACGGGTCGCGCTGGCCCGCGAGGTCACCAAGCACCTGCCCAATGTCGAAGTCATCGGCTTCTCCACCCTGCTGGCGGCGTTCGCCAAGGAACAGGGCGCCAATGTGCTGCTGCGCGGCCTGCGCGCGGTATCGGACTTCGAGTACGAGTTCCAGCTGGCCAACATGAACCGCCAACTGGCACCGGATGTCGAGAGCCTGTTCCTGACGCCGTCGGAGCGTTACTCCTTCATCTCTTCGACCCTGGTCCGGGAGATCGCCGCGCTGGGTGGCGACATCAGCAAGTTCGTTCATCCGGTGGTGGCCGACGCCCTGAGCGAACGCTTCAGGAAGTGATGCCCCCTGCCTGAACGTCGCGCCCGCGTGCACTGCGGGCGCGAATGCGGCACAATTGTGCCCATTGGTTTGAAACATGCCCGGGCCTCGAGCCCCGGCCGGAGTCCTCATGTCCCTGATCATCACCGACGATTGCATCAACTGCGACGTCTGCGAACCCGAGTGCCCGAACGCCGCCATCTCCCAGGGCGAAGAGATCTACGTGATCGACCCGAACCTGTGCACCCAGTGCGTGGGCCACTATGACGAGCCCCAGTGCCAGCAGGTCTGCCCGGTCGACTGCATCCCCCTGGATGAAGCCCACCCGGAGACCCACGACGAACTGATGGCCAAGTACCGCCGGATCACCGGCAAGGCCTAATGCCGCTCGTCGCCGCGTTTCGCAGCGTATGCCTCGGCACGCTCCTGGCGCTGCTGGCCAGCGCCGCCCTGGCCGACGGGCCCGGTCGCGCCGCCATCGCCAGCCCCCATGGCGAGGCTACCGCAGCTGCCCGGCAGATCCTCGCGCAAGGTGGTAACGCCTTCGACGCGGCCATTGCCATCAGCGCCGCGCTAGCGGTGGTCGAGCCCTATGGCTCCGGGCTCGGCGGCGGTGGTTTCTTCCTGCTCCGCGAAGCCGGCGACACACCACGCTATGCCTTTCTCGACGCCCGCGAGCGCGCCCCTGGCGCAGCGACGCCAGGCATGTACCTGAAAGACGGCAAGCCCCTGCCCAGCCTGTCGATCAACGGACCGCTGGCCGCCGCCATCCCCGGCCTGCCCCAGGCCCTGGCCGACCTCGCGCAGGCCCACGGCCAACTCCCCCTCAAGGACAGCCTGGCCCCGGCCATCCGCCTGGCGAACCAGGGGTTCGCCGTCGATCGCATCTATCGCGACCGCGCGACCATGCGCCTGTCTGCCCTGCGCGACGACCCGGAAAGCGCGCGGCTGTTCCTGAGCGACAGCCAGGTGCCAGCCCTTGGCACGGTGATCCGTCAGCCGGAGCTGGCCGACACCCTGCAACGCCTGGCCGATCACGGTCGCGATGGCTTCTACCGTGGTCCCCTGGCGCGGCAACTGGTCGATGGTGTACGCCAGGCAGGCGGGATCTGGACCCTCGACGACCTCGCCAGCTACCACACCGCCTGGCGCGAACCGCTGCGCTTCGCACTGGCCGAGCGCCGCGAGCTGATCAGCAGCCCGCCCCCCTCGGCCGGCGGCGTGGCCGTGGCCCAGAGCCTGGCCATGCTCCAGCGCCTGCCGTGGCAGCAGGCCGAGCCGGTCCAGCGCAGCCACTACGTGGTCGAAACGCTGCGCCGCGCGTACCGCGACCGTGGCTCGCTCGGCGACCCGGACTACGTCGCCAACCCCATCGACCGCCTGTTGGCCCGTGGCTACCTGACAGGTCTGGCCGACAGCATCGATGTCCACCAGGCCACGCCCAGCAGTACCCTGCCACCGGCCAGCGCCTGGCGCGAAGGCGACCACACCACGCATTTCGCGGTGATCGATGCCCAGGGCAATGCCGTGTCGGCCACGCTCTCGGTCAACCTGCCGTTTGGCGCAGCCTTCAGCGTGCCGGGCACGGGTGTGGTGTTGAACAACGAGATGGACGACTTCGCCGCCGACCCTGGCGGCAGCAACAGCTATGGCCTGGCCGGCAGCCAGGCCAATGCGGTGGCGGCGGGCAAGCGGCCGTTGTCGAGCATGAGCCCGAGCTTCATCGAAAGCCCGGAGCAGTTCGCCAGCTTCGGCACGCCGGGCGGCAGCCGCATCCCGAGCATGGTGCTGCTGTCGATGCTGGGTTATCTCGAAGGTCGCCCGGTGGCCGAGTGGCCGGCCATGCCCCGCTACCATCACCAGTACCTGCCGGATGTGCTCGAACACGAACCAGGGACCTTCAGCCAGTCGCAGAAGGAGCAGTTGCAGGCACGCGGCTACCGCCTGAAAGACCTGGGGCGCACCTATGGCAACCAGCAGGTGCTGTACTGGGACAAGGCTGCCGGCACACTGGAGGCCGCGAGCGATCCGCGTGGGGTCGGCGAAGCCGTGGTATTCGAATAGCCTGCGAGAGGGATGTCAGCGCTGGCAACGCGGGCAGTAGACGCTCGCCCGCTGCCCCAGCTTCACTTCACGCAGGGTGGTGCCACAGACCTTGCACGGCTGGCCGCCCCGGCCATAGACGAACAGTTCCTGCTGGAAATACCCCGGTTTCCCATCGCCCCCCACGAAATCGCGCAGCGTGGTGCCGCCCTGTTCGATGGCCGCCGCCAGCACCCGCTTGATCTCGATCGCCAGCTTCAGGTAGCGGGCTCGGGAAATGCCGCCAGCCTCGCGGCGCGGGTCGATGCCCGCGGCGAACAGCGCTTCGGTGGCGTAGATGTTGCCCACCCCCACCACCACGGCGTTGTCCATGATGAACGGCTTGACCGCCATGGCCCGCCCCCGGGAAAGCTGGAACAGGCGCTCGCCGTCGAACAGGTCGGTCAGCGGCTCCGGCCCCAGGCGCACCAGCAGTTCGTGGTTGAGCGGATCGAGGCTCCAGAGCATGGCGCCGAAACGGCGCGGGTCGGTGTAGCGCAGGGCCAGGCCCGACTCCAGCTCGATATCCACATGCTCGTGCCTGGCAGCAGGCAAGCCCAGCTCCACCAGGCGCAGGTTGCCCGACATGCCCAAGTGGCTGATCAGGGTGCCGACCTCGGCATTGAGCAGCAGGTACTTGGCACGCCGCTGCACCGTGACGATGCGCTGCCCCGACAGGCGCACGTCCAGGTCCTCCGGGATCGGCCAGCGCAGGCGCCCGTCACGGACCACCACGCGGCTGACCCGCTGGCCTTCCAGGTAAGGCGCGATACCGCGCCGCGTAGTCTCGACTTCTGGCAATTCCGGCATGGATCAGTGCCCACCCAGTTCGCGAATGGTCTGTTTGAGGTTCTCGAAGTCGTACTCCGAAAGGCCGATGTAGTCCAGCACCAGCGGGCCGACCACGTTCCACTCATGGTCAACGCCCTGGTTGCCCAGCACCCGGTAGGAGGCACAGATGTGCTCGGCCATCTTCAGCACCGCCAGCAGGTTCTTCAGTTGGGTCTGGGTATTGCGCGACGACTCGTCGCGGAACACCGCCAGGGCATTGTGGTGGTTGGCGATGGCCGCGCTCAGGTGCTCCGGCAGGCGCCAGGACTTGGCAGTGAAGTAGCCGACCACCGAATGATTGGTGTTGAAGGCACGGTTCTCGGTATCCACCACGCGCCGGTCCTCGCCGGCATTGGCATAGGCCTCCTCCAGCACCTGCATGTAGTCGGGGAAACGCTTGAGCATCAGCGGCACGCCGCAGTCGTGGAACAGGCCCAGGGTGTAGGCCTCGTCCACCGCCTGGAGCCCGGTGCGCTTGGCCAGGGTCAGACAAGTCATGGCCACGTCCTGGGCGGTGTCCCAGAAGCGGTTGAGGGTGACGATGGTCTCGTCGCTCATCTCGCCCTTGATCGACTGGGCGTTGATCAGGTTGATGATCGAACGGCTGCCCAGCAGGTTCACCGCACGCTGGATCGAGCCGATCTTGTTGGCAAGGCCGAAGTGCGGCGAGTTCACCAGCTTGAGCAAGGCACCGGACAGGCCGGGGTCCTGGGCGATCAGCTTGGCGATGGTCTCCAGGTCCGGGTCGGGCATGTATTGCTCGAACTGCAGGTCGACCATGATCTGCGGTTGCGGCGGGATGGTGATGCCTTGCAAGGCTTGCTGGATCTGTTCGGGGCTGAGTTCCTGGGGCATGGACACACACTCGGAAAGGACGGCGAATTCTAACCCTGGATCCCATCGGCGTACCAACCACTGGCACCTTTTCCAGGAACTTTGCCACAGCCCCGCCAGCCTCCTTCTCAGGCCCATCCAGAAAAGGAGCACAACCCCATGAGCGCAGAACTGAACGGCAAGCGCGTGGCCTTCCTGGTCACCGACGGTTTCGAGCAGGTGGAGCTCACCGGCCCCCGCGAAACCCTGGAGCGGCACGGTGCGGTGGTGGATATCCTGAGCGACAAGGAAGGCACCGTGCGTGGCTGGAACCATGACAAACCGGCAGACACGTTCCCGGTCGACGCCACCTTCGAAAGTGCCAGCCTCGACCTGTACGACGCCCTGGTGCTACCTGGCGGCGTGCAAAATTCCGACACCATTCGAGTGATTCCGGCCGCGCAAAAACTGGTCAAGAGCCATGACTCGGCCAGCAAGCCCCTGGCGGTCATCTGCCACGGCGCCTGGCTGCTGGTGTCCAGCGGACTGGCCCAGGGACGCCAGCTGACCAGCTACAAGACCCTGCAGGACGATATCCGCAACGCGGGCGGCAACTGGGTCGACGAGGAAGTGGTGGTGGACGGTAACCTGATCACCAGCCGCAAGCCGGACGACATCCCGGCCTTCAACGAGCAGTTGGTCAGGGCGCTGGCGAGGTGAAACCGACAGCCCATTCGCGGCGGTTCGGGGCGCCGAACCGCCGTAAACAGGCCGGACCAGCCCCCCCGGAACCCGATCCACGCTTTATCGTCAACCGCCCCGGCCCTATGTCCAACGCGCTATAATCCCGCTCTTTTTCCCGGAGCGACGTCATGTCCCTGCCCAGCCTTCGCCTCAAAGCCAATGCCGACCGCCGCCTGCGCGCCGGCCACCTGTGGGTCTACAGCAATGAAGTCGACGTCGCCGCGACCCCGCTGCAAGGCCTGCGTGCCGGCCAGCAGGCGATCCTCGAGGCCGCCAACGGCAAACCCCTGGGCGTGGTGGCGGTGAGCCCCAACAACCTGATCTGCGCCCGCCTGCTGTCGCGCGATGCCAAGCTGCCGCTGGACAAGTCGCTGCTGGTGCACCGCCTGAACGTCGCCCTGTCCTTGCGCGAGCGCCTGTTCGACAAGCCTTGCTACCGCCTGGTCTACGGCGACTCGGACCTGCTGCCAGGCCTGGTGGTCGACCGCTTCTTCGACATCCTCGTGGTACAACTGGCCTCGGCCACCATGGAGCAGCACAAGGACGAGGTGATCGCCGCCCTGGTCCAGGTGCTCAAGCCCAGCGGCATCCTGTTCAAGAACGACTCCGCCGCCCGCGATGCCGAAGGCCTGGGGCGTTACGTCGAAACCGTCTACGGCGAAGTGCCCGACTGGGTGCCGCTGGAAGAGAACGGCGTGAAGTTCGAAGCCCCGGTGCGCGACGGCCAGAAGACCGGCTGGTTCTACGACCACCGCATGAACCGCGCGCGCCTGGCGCCCTACGTCAAGGGCAAGCGTGTACTGGACCTGTTCAGCTACATCGGTGGCTGGGGCGTACAGGCCGGCGCGTTCGGTGCCAGCGAAGTGTTCTGCGTCGATGCCTCCGCTTTCGCACTCGACGGCGTGGAGCGCAATGCCACGCTCAATGGCATCGGCGAAAAGCTGACCTGCATCGAAGGTGACGTGTTCGAGGCCCTGCGCGAACTGAAGGCCGCCGAGGAACGTTTCGATGTGATCATCGCCGACCCGCCCGCCTTCATCAAACGCAAGAAAGACCTGAAGAACGGCGAGGCAGCCTACCGTCGCCTGAACGAGCAGGCCATGCGCATGCTCACCAAGGACGGCATCCTGGTCAGTGCCTCGTGCTCGATGCACCTGCCGGAAGACGACCTGCACAGCATCCTGCTGACCAGCGCCCGTCACCTGGACCGCAACCTGCAACTGCTTGAGCGCGGCGGCCAGGGGCCGGACCACCCGGTGCACCCGGCGATCGCCGAAACCCGCTACATCAAGAGCATCACCTGCCGGCTGCTGCCCAACAGCTGACCGTCACCTGGGGCCGCCTCGCGGCCCCAGGTCGCATCACAGACCCAGCACCTGCGAAGCGATCCCGAAGTACACCAGTACCCCCGCCGCATCGGCGATCGAGGTCACCAGCGGCCCACTGGCAGTGGCCGGATCGAGCTTCAGGCGGCTGAGCATGAACGGCAGGCTCATGCCGATCAGGCTGCCGATGAGCACGATCACCAACATGCTGCTGGCGACGATCACGGCGATCTCCGGCCCGCCCCGCAGCATGCCCAGCGACGCCGCGGCGATCGCCATGGTGCCGCCCAGGGCCAGCGCCACCGCGCATTCGCGGGTCAGCATGCGCAGCCAGTCGCGTAACACCACCTCGCCCGTGGCCAGGCCACGGACCATCAGCGTCGCCGACTGGGCGCCGGCATTGCCGCCACTGTCCACCAGCAGGGGCAGGAAGAACACCAGGGCGATATGCGCGGCGATGGTCTCCTCGAACGCGGCGATGCCCGCCCCGGAGAACAGGTTGCCGAACACCAGCAGCACCAGCCACAGCACACGCTTGCGGTACAGCAGGCCAATGGTGGCCTCCTTGAGGTTGCCGACGTGGTTGGTGATCAGCGCGCCCTTGTGGAAATCCTCGGTGGCCTCCTCGACCACCACGTCGATGGCATCGTCGCAGGTGACGATGCCCACCAGCCGGCCAGCCTCGTCGAGCACCGGCACGGCCAGCAGGTCGTGTTCGCGGACCAGGCGGGCCACCTCTTCCTGGCCAGTGGACGTGCCGACGCAAATGACATCGCGCACCATGATCCGCTCGATCGGCTGGTCAGGTGCGGCCAGGATCAGCTCGCGCAGGGACAGGGTACCCAGCAGGTTGCGTTGCCCGTCGAGGACGTAGGCCTGGTAGATGGTCTCGGCATCGGCGGCCTCTCGGCGCAGCATGTCGATGGCCTGGCTGGCGCTCAGGCCGCGGTCGAGACTCGAGTATTCGCCGGTCATCAGGGCGCCGGCGGTGCCCTCGAGATAGCGGCCCTGTTGCAGGAGGCCATCGCGACGGGCCTGGGCGGCCTGGCGCGGGTCGAATGGCGAAGCGAGGGTATCGGATGTGCAGTGCATAAGGTTCTCCAGGCGCCGACCCAGGCGCCCGCAGACCTCAGCCTTGCCGGCTCAAGCCTTCGGTAGCCCTGGCGACGGCGCACTCAGTGCCAGGTTGCAGGTTCGTGACGAACTGAAACTGGGAAGGTCCATTGAGGTCGTGTCTCGTGAAGCCGCACATGCGGCGCGGGGATGATAGGCCAGGCGCACCGGCGCGTCAGTGGCGAAAAGGCCTTCTGGCTACATTTGGGAAGCCTCCTACAGAGCGTCTGTCAGATGAAATCATCGCCGAACCCCGTCCCAGATGGCCGCCGGCCATCCACATCGCCATTCCCTCGCCGCGCCAGCGGTGTAGAATCGGCCTATTCATCGCCAGACATCCCCGGCGGGTTTATGAGCTCTGGTCGAGCACGCGGCGATCCCGCGCTGTCTTCGACCTCATCCGTGCCAGTGGCAACCGGCCTCGGCGCAAAGGACAAGAGAAGCTCACTCCCCTTTTTGTGACCTGATTCAGCCGCCAGGAGTGCTTCATGCCTGCTTACCGTTCCAAGACTTCCACCCAGGGCCGCAACATGGCCGGTGCCCGTGCCCTCTGGCGCGCCACCGGGATGAAGGACGAAGACTTCAAGAAACCGATCATCGCCATCGCCAACTCGTTCACCCAGTTCGTCCCAGGGCATGTGCACCTGAAGGACCTGGGCCAACTGGTGGCCCGCGAGATCGAGCGCGCCGGTGGCGTGGCCAAGGAATTCAACACCATCGCGGTCGACGACGGCATCGCCATGGGCCACGACGGCATGCTCTATTCGCTGCCGAGCCGCGAGATCATCGCTGACGCCGTGGAATACATGGTCAACGCCCACTGCGCCGACGCCATCGTGTGCATCTCCAACTGCGACAAGATCACCCCCGGCATGCTGATGGCCGCCCTGCGCCTGAACATTCCGGTGATCTTCGTCTCCGGCGGCCCGATGGAAGCCGGCAAGACCAAGCTGGCCAACCACGGCCTGGACCTGGTCGACGCCATGGTCATCGCCGCCGACTCGTCTGCCAGCGACGAGAAGGTCGCGGAGTACGAGCGCAGCGCGTGCCCGACCTGTGGTTCGTGCTCCGGCATGTTCACCGCCAACTCGATGAACTGCCTGACCGAAGCCCTTGGCCTGGCCCTGCCAGGCAACGGTTCGACCCTGGCCACCCACGCCGACCGCGAACAACTGTTCCTCAGCGCCGGGCGCACCATCGTCGAGCTGTGCAAGCGCTACTACGGCGAGAACGACACCTCGGTCCTGCCGCGCAGTATCGCCAACTTCAAGGCGTTCGAGAACGCCATGATGCTCGACATCGCCATGGGCGGTTCGACCAACACCATCCTGCACCTGCTGGCTGCGGCCCAGGAAGCCGAGGTGGACTTCGACCTGCGCGACATCGATCGCCTGTCGCGCAAAGTGCCACAGCTGTGCAAGGTGGCGCCGAACATCCAGAAGTACCACATGGAGGACGTCCACCGCGCTGGCGGCATCTTCAGCATCCTCGGTTCGCTGGCCCGTGGCGGCCTGCTGCACACCGACCTGCCGACCGTGCACAGCCGCAGCATGGAGGAAGCCATCGCCAAGTGGGACATCACCCAGACCGATGACGAGGCGGTGCACACCTTCTTCAAGGCCGGCCCCGCCGGTATCCCGACCCAGACCGCCTTCAGCCAGTCGACCCGCTGGCCGAGCCTGGACCTGGACCGCGCCGAAGGCTGCATCCGTAGCGTCGAGCACGCCTACTCGCAAGAGGGTGGCCTGGCCGTGCTGTACGGCAACATCGCGCAGGATGGCTGCGTGGTGAAGACCGCCGGTGTCGACGAGTCGATCCTGGTGTTCGAGGGCAGCGCGAAGATCTTCGAGAGCCAGGACAGCGCCGTGCGCGGCATCCTCGCCGACGAAGTGAAAGCCGGCGACGTGGTCATCATCCGCTACGAAGGCCCGAAAGGCGGCCCAGGCATGCAGGAGATGCTCTACCCGACCTCGTACCTGAAGTCCAAGGGCCTGGGCAAGGCTTGCGCCCTGCTCACCGATGGCCGCTTCTCCGGCGGCACCTCGGGCCTGTCGATCGGCCACGCCTCGCCGGAAGCCGCCGCAGGCGGTGCCATCGGCCTGGTGCGCGATGGCGACAAGATCCTCATCGACATCCCCAACCGCTCGATCAACCTGCTGGTCAGCGACGAGGAACTGGCCGCTCGCCGTGTGGAGCAGGACAAGAAAGGCTGGAAACCGGCCGAAGCCCGCCCACGCAAGGTCAGCACCGCCCTGAAGGCCTACGCCCTGCTGGCCACCAGCGCCGACAAGGGCGCAGTACGCAACAAGGCGATGCTCGAAGGGCTGTAAGGCTCGCGGCACATAAAGAACCGGCGCCCTGTGCGCCGGTTTTCTATTTGTGGATAAATCCTTTCTGTAGTGTCTGTACCGCCCTATTCGCGGGCAGGTGCGCTCCCACAGGTTCGGCGCCGACCTCAAGAACAGCGCGATCCCTGTGGGGGCTTGCCGGCGATGGGCTGCAAAGCAGCCCCAACGCCACGCGCCCCACTAACAGGCCTGGTCAGGCAACCCGATCACTGGATCTGCTCCGGCGTCACTATCACCCAGTTCTTGTCCGCCGTCACCGGCACTCCTTCCTTCGCCTGGGCCGCGGCCTGCTTGGCGATCATCCCGTTCATCTGCGCCATGTACTTGGCCTTGCGGTTTATCCACAGGTGGATGCCACCCTTGCCCACGTCGACACCATGAAACTGCATGTAGCCATCGCTGGTCGGCGTATCGCCTCCCACCAGCACCGGCTTCTTCCACTCGTCGATGTAGGTGAGGATGGCCGCCTGCTTGCCAGCCATCCAGGTGGCCGGGGTCCATAGGTAAGGGGTCAGCTCCAGATCCTGGTTGGCCTTGGGATCGTAGCGGCCTTCGCTGATCTGCTTGCGCGCGGTGGTCAACTGACCGGTGGCGGGGTCCTTGAGCAGCAGGCTGACGCCGATGACGTTCTCGGGCTTCACGTTGTAGCCGTACCTGGGGTCGGAGGCGACCATGCGTACCAGCTCCTCCGACGCAGCGGAGATCACATAGACGTCGATGCCATTCTCCATCAGCTTGTTGAACAGCTCGGTCTGCCCAGTGAACACCTTGGGCGGCGGCACCTCCATGCGCTTGACCTGCTCACCGTCGTAATAGGTGGCGGGGACGGGCTTGCCGGACGCCATCAGTTCATCGACCTGGGCCTTCAGCGCCTTGAGGCTGAAGCCGGAGAACACCTGGGCCACCCAGGGGTAGCAGACCATGTCATCGATCTCGCACAAACGGTAGTAATAGCTGAACAGGCTTTCCTTGTGCTCGGCAGTGTCCTTGAACGGGATCAGCTTCAGGGAGGGGTCGAGCGTGTCGCGGCTGATCAGCCCTTTGTTCTCCATGAAGGGCAGCAAGGCTTCTTCCAGGTCGAAGCGATAGCTGGTGTTGTCCATGTCGAAGACGGCGTAGTTGCCCTGGTTGGCATTGGCCGCGATCATCTGGTCGAGCTGCCTGGCGGCATCCTGCGGCCAATGCTTGAGCTCGACGGCCCAGGTAGTGAAGCTGAGCGCCAAGGCCAGGCCGCCGGCGAGGACTTTCGGAGCGATCATGTGCGAATCTCCTGAAAAGTGGCCTTGGAACGCTAGCCAAACAACCCTGCCATCGCCCCCCTGACAACGACCTCCACGCAGCTGCAAACGCCGTGTTCATTGCCAGGAACGACAAGGTGTTATTCCATTTACGACTATCCAAATTCCATTTGGATATAAATTCGTTTGTTTTCAGACTGTTAGCATTTATGTTCGCAATCGCTCACCAGAGGCGACGCCCTTTCTGCTTTATCCTGGAGCTTCAATGAACCTGCCGCTGTCACTCAACCTGCTGGTGTTCCTGGCTTTGCTGCTGGGCCTGGCGCAAACCCGCCGTACCGACTGGAGCCTGGCGAAGAAAGTCCTGCTGGGCCTTGGCCTGGGCGTGCTGTTCGGCCTGGCCCTGCACACGTTCTATGGCGCCGGCCACCCGGTGCTCAAGGCCACCATCGGCTGGCTCGACCTGGTCGGCAACGGCTACGTGGGCCTGCTGCAGATGATCGTCATACCGCTGGTGTTCGCCTCGATCCTCAGTGCCGTGGCGCGCCTGCACAACGCCTCGTCCCTCGGGCGGATCAGCGTGCTGAGCATCGGTATCCTGCTGCTGACCACCGCCATCGCCGCGCTGATCGGCATCGCCCTGACCAACCTGTTCGGCCTGAGCGCCGAAGGGCTGGTGGCCGGAGCCCAGGAAACCGCGCGCCTGCAGGCGATCCAGAGCGACTACGCGGGCAAGGTCGCCGACCTCAACGTGCCACAACTGCTGCTGTCGTTCATCCCCAGCAACCCTGTCGGCGACCTTGCGCGGGCCAAGCCGACCTCGATCATCAGCGTGGTGATCTTCGCCGTGTTCCTGGGCCTGGCCGCGCTGCAGTTGATCAAGGACGACAGCGACAAGGGCGGGCGCGCCCTGGCGGCCATCGACACCTTGCAGGCCTGGGTGATGCGCCTGGTACGCCTGGTGATGAAACTCACCCCCTACGGCGTGCTCGCGCTGATGGCCAAGGTGGTGGCCAGCTCCAACCTGGAGGACATCCTCAAGCTGGGCAGCTTCGTGGTGGTGTCGTACCTCGGCCTGGGGCTGATGTTCGTGGTTCACGGGGTGATCCTGGCGATCTCCGGCGTCAGCCCGCTGCGCTTCCTGCGCAAGGTCTGGCCGGTGCTGACTTTCGCCTTCACCAGCCGCTCCAGCGCCGCCAGCATCCCGCTGAACATCGAGGCGCAGACCCGCCGCCTGGGCGTGCCGCAGTCCATCGCCAGCTTCAGCGCCTCGTTCGGCGCGACCATCGGCCAGAACGGCTGCGCCGGCCTGTATCCGGCCATGCTGGCGGTGATGGTGGCCCCGGCGGTGGGCATCGACACCTTCGACCCGCTGTGGATCGCTACCCTGGTGGCCATCGTCACCCTGAGCTCGGCGGGCGTCGCCGGCGTGGGCGGTGGTGCGACCTTCGCCGCGCTGATCGTGCTGCCGGCCATGGGCCTGCCGGTGGAACTGGTGGCGTTGCTGATCTCGGTCGAGCCACTGATCGACATGGGCCGCACCGCGCTGAACGTCAACGGCTCGATGACCGCGGGCGTGGTGACCAGCCAGTTGCTGAAAGAGACCGACAAAGAGGTGCTGGCCGATGACCAGCATGCCGAGCTGAGCCACTCCTGAGCGCCTGGGGCCGCTGCGCGGCCCCAACAGTCTCAAACCTTGTCCCAGACCTCGAAGCGATACGCAGGCCCCTCACCCTCGCCCGCCTGCGGCACACTCGACGTCAACGCCCACTGCGCCTGGTCGAACTCCGGGAACCAGGCATCCCCCTCCGGCGACAGCTCCACGCGGGTCAGGTACATACGGCTGACCAGCCCTTTCTCCAGCGCCTGCCCATACAACTGCGCCCCACCGATCAGCATCAGCTCGTCGACACCCTGCTCCCGGGCCCACTGCTCGGCACGCACCAGCGCCTGCTCCAGCGAAGCGAAGACCTCGGCCCCCGCAAGCGCAAGGCCCGGCTGGCGGCTGACCACGAGGTTCAGGCGGCCCGGCAATGGCCGGCCCAGCGAATCCCAGGTCTTGCGCCCCATGATGATCGGCTTGCCCAAGGTAGTGGCCTTGAAGTACTTGAAATCCCCTGGCAGGTGCCAGGGCATGGAGTTGTCGATGCCGATCACGCGGTTCTCGGCGAGGGCCGCGATCAGGCTGAGGGGAAGTGATGTATTCATGGGGGCGAGGATAGCACTCGTCGCCTGGGTTATGCTTTGCCCTGACTTGTGCAATGGAAGACCTTGTGACTGCACCGACCCCATTCGACAAACGCTGGCTCACCGAAGCGGTGCGCCTGCGCGAGGAGCACGCCGGCCCCCTCGAGGACCAGGAGGCCAACCGCCGCGCCCGACAGCAGGGCGGCGAACTGGCGGCGCGTATCGAGACCCGCGCCCTGTGGCTGGCCGAACGCGACGGCATGACCGCCGCCCTGCACCACTGGAAGCAGGGCGCGCGCCTGGCGCTGCTGGCCCTGCTGGTACTGGCCGTGCTCAGCGGCGCCGGCCTGGGCCTCGCCGCCCTAGGCGACGGCCAGCGCTCGGTGAACGTGTTCTGGGCCCTGGGCAGCCTGCTCGGGCTGAACCTGCTGATGCTGCTGGGCTGGGCAATCGGCTTCGCCTTGAGCGGCGAACACGGCGCCAGCCTCGGACGCCTGTGGCTATGGCTGAGCGAACGCTTCGCCCGCGACGCCAAGGCTGCGCACCTGGCCCCGGCATTGCTGGTGATGCTGCAGCGCCAGCGCCTGAACCGCTGGCTGCTCGGCCTGCTGGTGCATGGCCTGTGGTCGCTGGCGATGGCCGCGGCGCTGGGCATGCTCCTGGCGCTGCTGGCCGCCCGCCGCTATGGCTTCGTCTGGGAGACCACCCTGCTCGCTGCCGAACCCTTCATCACCCTGACCCAGGCCCTCGGCGCCCTGCCCTCGCTGCTCGGTTTCGCCGTGCCTGACGAAGCCATGATCCGCGCCAGCGGCGATACCCTTCCCGCCCTCGACCTGGCGCGCCAGGCCTGGGCCAGCTGGCTGCTCGGCGTGGTGCTGGTCTACGGCCTGCTGCCGCGCCTGTTGCTGGCGGCCATGTGCCTGTGGCGCTGGCGCCAGGGCCGAGCGCGCCTGGCCCTGGACCTGAGCCTGCCCGGCTACAGCCAACTGCGCGACGCCCTGATGCCCAGCAGCGAACGGCTTGGCGTGCAAGATGCCGCCCCGGCTACCCTGCCGCATTTCGAATCCGGCCAGGTGGATGCACAGCACGGCGGGGCGTTGCTGGTGGGCCTGGAGCTGGACGACCAGCGCCCCTGGCCTCCGGCCCTGCCGAAGGCGGTGATGGATGCCGGTGTACTGGACAGCCGCGAGTCGCGCCACAAGCTGCTGGAGCAATTGAGCCGCTTCCCCCCGGCGCGCCTGGCCATCGCCTGCGACCCCCGCCGTTCGCCGGACCGCGGCAGCCTGGCGCTGCTCGCCGAACTGGCGCGCAACGCCGGTGCCACCCGCATCTGGCTGCTCCAGGCATTGCCGGGCCAGGCGCTGGATGCCGCCCGCCTGGGCGACTGGCACGACGCCCTGGACCGCCTCGGCCTGCCGCACGCCGACACCTCGCCGCTGACCTGGCTGGAGCATGGCCATGACTGAGCCGCTGAAACTGGCCGTGGTCGGCCACACCAACGTCGGCAAGACCTCCCTGCTGCGCACCCTGACCCGCGATGTCGGCTTCGGCGAGGTCTCCCATCGCCCCAGCACCACCCGCCACGTGGAAGGGGCACGCCTGTCGGTGGACGGCGAGCCCTTGCTGGAACTGTACGATACGCCGGGCCTGGAGGATGCCATCGCCCTGCTCGACTACCTGGAACGTCTGGAACGCCCCGGCGAACGCCTGGATGGCCCGGCCCGGCTGGAGCGCTTTCTCCAGGGCAGCGAGGCGCGCCAGCGTTTCGAGCAGGAGGCCAAGGTGCTGCGCCAGTTGCTGTCCAGCGATGCCGGGCTCTATGTGATCGACGCCCGCGAACCGGTGCTGGCCAAGTACCGTGACGAACTGGAAGTGCTGGCCGGCTGCGGCAAGCCGTTGCTGCCGGTGCTCAACTTCGTCGCCAGCAGCCAGCACCGCGAGCCGCAATGGCGCGAGGCCCTGGCCCGCCTGGGCCTGCATGCACTGGTGCGGTTCGACAGCGTGGCCCCGCCGGAAGATGGCGAGCGGCGCTTGTACGAAAGCCTCGCCCTGCTGCTCGAAGACGCCCGCCCTGCCCTGCAGCGGCTGATCGACGACCAGCAGGCCCAGCGCCAGGCCCGCCAGCAAAGCGGCAAGCGCCTGATCGCCGAGCTGCTGCTCGACTGCGCCGCCTGCCGACGCAGCGTCGAGGCCGAGCCAGCCGCCGAAGCCAAGGCCATCGAAGCCTTGCGCCAGGAGGTGCGCCAGCGCGAGCAACGTTGCGTCGAGGCGCTGCTCAAGCTGTACGCCTTCCGCCACGACGACGCCAACGCTGGCGACCTGCCGCTGCTGGACGGGCGCTGGGGCGACGACCTGTTCAACCCCGAGACACTGAAACTGCTTGGCGTGCGCCTGGGTAGCGGGGTCGCGGCCGGTGCCGCTGCCGGGGCGGGGGTCGATCTGCTGGTGGGCGGGCTGACCCTCGGCGCTGCGGCGCTGGCAGGCGCCATCGCCGGTGGTGCGCTACAAACCGCGCGCAACTATGGCGCCAGGTTGATGGGCAAGCTGAAGGGCCAGCGCGAGCTGACCGTGGACGACGCGGTACTGCGTTTGCTGGCGTTGCGCCAACAGCAGTTGATGGCAGCATTGGATAATCGCGGGCATGCCGCACAGGACAGGGTGCGCCTGGGCGAGCTGGATGAGAAGACCTGGCGCGAAGGCAAGCTGCCCGAGGCGCTGAAACGGGCGCGGGCGCATCCGCAATGGTCGTCGCTCAATGCCGGGGCGCGGATCAACCAGGCAGAACGTCAGGAGCAGCTCGAAGCCTTGGTGGCAGAACTCTAAACAAGCCCCCAGGCCAGTCAGCCAAGCGGTATTGGGGCTGCTTTGCAGCCCCAGATGACAACTGAAGACACTTACTGCTGGGCAACCTTCTCCGACTTGCCGTCATAGCGCTTGCGCCACTCGGCCAGGATCTGGTCACGGTTCTGCGAGGCCCAGTTGAAGTCGTTCTTGATCAGGCGCTGCTCGTAGTCCGCCGGCAATTCGGTCTGCGGCTTGGCGATACCCGGCGCGGCGAGCACGGCGAAGTTTTCCTTGTACAACTCCATGGCAGCGGGGCTCGCGGAGAAGTCGGCCAGGCGCCTGGCGGCCTCGGCCTTGGGCGTGCCCTTGATCACCGCGGTCGCCTCGATCTCCCAGCCCAGGCCCTCCTTGGGCAGGACGATGTCCAGCGGTGCGCCCTGGCGCTTGAGCTGCACGGCCGGGTATTCGAAGGAGATGCCGATCGGGAACTCACCCGCAGCCGCCAGCTTGCACGGTTTGGAACCGGAGTGGACGTACTGGCCGATGTTCTGGTGCAAAGCGTCCATGTAGGCCCAGCCCTGGGGCTCGCCGAAGGTCTGCAACCAGGCGCTGACATCCAGGAAGCCAGTACCGGACGAGGCCGGGTTGGGCATGACGATCTTGCCCTTGTATTCAGGCTTGGTCAGGTCCTGCCAGCTCACCGGCTTGCTCAGGCCCTGCTTCTCGGCCTCGATGGTGTTGAAGCAGATGGTCGCGGCCCACACGTCCATGCCGACCCAAGCTGGCGGATTGGCCGCATCGCGGTAGTGTTCGCCGATCTTCGCCAGGTCCTTCGGCGCATAGGCTTCGAGCATGCCGTTCTGGTCGAGGATGGCCAGGCTGGAGGCGGCCAGGCCCCACACCGCGTCGGCCTGCGGGCGATCCTTCTCGGCCAGCAGCTTGGCGGTGATGATGCCGGTGGAGTCGCGCACCCACTTGATCTCGATGTCCGGGTTGGCCTTCTCGAAGGCCTGCTTGTAGCTCTTGAGCTGCTCGGCTTCCAGGGCGGTATAGACGGTCAGTTGGGTCTCGGCGGCCGAAGCCTGCAGGCTGAACACGGCGGATACGGCAGCGGCAAGTACCAGGGGCTTGAACATGGTGCGGTTCCTTACAGGGTTGGCAGTCGGTCAGTGGTCGGCGGCGCGCTGGCGCCAGGCCTGGGAGCGGCGCAACAGGCCGCGGGAAGCACCGGCCAGCAGCAGCGAGGCGGCCGCGCTGGTCAACAGGATCAGGGTCGACATGGCGGCGGCGCCGCCCACGTTGCCGGCGTCGTCCATGTTCAGCACGGCGACGGCGGCGAGGATGGTGTCGGGGCTGTACAGGAAGATCGCCGCCGATACCGTGGTCATCGCCGAGACGAACAGGTAGCGGACGATGTCCAGCAGCGCCGGCAGGCAGATCGGCACGGTGACCCGCAGGAAGTGCCGGTACAGCGGCGCCTTGAGCGACAGCGCGGCAGCCTCGAACTCGCCGTCGAGCTGGCGCAGGGCGGTGGTCGCGGTCATCTGCGCGGTGGTCAGGTAGTGGGCGATGGTGCATACCACCAGCAAGGTCATGCCACCGTAGAACACGTGCAACGGGTTGCCGCTGAGGTTGAAGAAGAACACGTAGCCCAGGCCCAGGACCAACCCCGGTACCGCCATGGGGATGAAGCTCAGCAGGCGCAAGGCCTGGTTGAGCAAGCGCTGGCCCTGGGTCTTCTCCATCAGGTAGGCGCAGGTGAAGATCACGATGCTGCCAACCAGCGCCGTGCCCAGGGCCATGGTCACGCTGTTGCGGTAGGCCAGCCAGCCGCCGCCGGCGGTGTCCTCGAACATGTAGTGTTTGAGCGACAGCGACAGGTTGTAGGGCCAGAACTTGACCAGCGAGGAGTACACCGCCATACCGACGACCAGCAGCAGCACTGCGCAGACCAGCAGCACGATGGCCAGGAAGCAGGCATCGCGGCGACGCGACGGCTTGGGCTGGAACACCTGGGCGCGGCCGCTCATGGCCTCGCCCTGACGGCGGCGCAGCCAGGCGTCGACGGCGAAGCTCAGCAGTGCCGGCACCAACAGGACCATGCCGATCAGCGCGCCACGGCCGAACTGCTGCTGGCCGACCACGGCCTTGTAAGCTTCCAGCGCCAGAACCTGGTAGTCGCCCCCCACCACGACCGGCACGCCGAAGTCGGTGATGGTCAAGGTGAACACCAGACAGAAGGCAGCGAACACCGCCTGGCGCGTGGCCGGCCAGGTGATGCTGCGAAACGCCCGCCAGGGGCCGGCGCCCATGCTCGACGCGGCATCGAACAGACGGGCATCGGCCAGCGACAGTGCCGAGAGCAGGATCATCAGGGCATGCGGGAAGGTGTAGATGGCCTCGCCGAGGACGATGCCCCAGAAGCCATAGATGTTGTCGCTGAGCAAACCGCGCAACAGGCCCTGGTTGCCGAACAGGTACACCAGGGCGATCGCCGGCAGCATCGACGGCGCCAGCAGCGGCAGCAGGGAAATGCCCCGCCACAGGCCCTTGGCTGGGATCAGGGTACGCTGCAAGGCATAGGCGAACAGGTAGGCCAGGGGCACGACGATGGCCGCGACGCTGAAGGCCACGCTCAGGCTGTTGCCCAGCAACCAGTGGAAATTCGCGCTGGCGAACAGCTCGCGGGCAGCCAGCAGGCCGCCACCCTGGCCGGCGTCGCCACTAAAACCGCGCCAGAAGATCGCCAGCAAGGGCATCAGCACGGCGAGGATGAGCAAAACCAGCAGCAGGCTCTTGCCGCCGACGACGAAGAGACGGTCCCCCAGGGCGACACCACTGCGTGGCACGGCCCTGGCCTGGGCTATCGATACGGACATTGGCGCGGCCATCTCAGGCAAAGACCTGCAGGCTGCGCGGCGGCAGGGCCACCCAGATATCCTGGGAACCCAGGCGCGGCATGGCTTCCGGCGCCAGCTCGGCGAGCAGGGCATGACCCGGCAGGGCCTTGAGCTCGAAGCTCATGCGGCAACGGTTACCGAGGAAGGTGATCTCGCGGACCATGGCCGGGAACAGGTTTTCCTCATGCACCGGCGGGTTGACCGTGATCGCCTCCGGACGGCAGAACAGCCGGCCACTGCTGGCGCGCACCGCTCCGGACGCCAGGCGCATGCTCATGCCACCGACCTGGGCATGGCTGTCACTGCTGCGCTGGAACGGCAACCAGTTGCCCTGGCCGACGAACTCGGCAACGAATGGCGTGGCCGGCTGGTCGTAGATTTCCTGGGGCGTGGCGTACTGCTCGACCTGGCCGTTGTTCATCACGGCGATGCGGTCGGCCATGAGCATGGCTTCGTCCTGGTTGTGGGTGACCATCAGGGTGGTGATGCCCAACTGCCGCTGCAGTTGGCGCAGCTCGGTGCACAGGTGCTCACGGACCCGCGCATCGAGGGCCGACATCGGCTCGTCGAGCAGCAGCAGCGACGGCGATGGCGCCAGGGCGCGGGCCAGGGCCACACGCTGTTGCTGGCCGCCGGAGAGCTGGCCGGGGTATTTCTTTTCGCTGCCCGACAGGCCGACCAGCTCGAGCATCTCGGCCACGCGCTGGCGGGCCTCGTCGCGGCTGCTGCCGGTCAGGCCGTAGGCGATGTTGGCCTCGACGGTGAGGTTGGGGAACAGCGCGTAGGACTGGAACAGGATGCCATAATCGCGGGCCTGGGGCGGCAGGTCGGAGATGTTGCGCTCGCCGATGTACAGCTCGCCACGGTCCTGGCGCTCCAGGCCGGCGATGCAGCGCAGCAGGGTGGTCTTGCCGCAGCCCGAGGGGCCGAGCAGGCAGACCAGCTCGCCGGCGGCGATGTCCAGGGAAACATCGTTCAGCGCCGTGAAGGCACCGAAACGCTTGTGGATACCGCGCACTTTCATTTGTGCGCCCGGGGTTGCGATGGCGTTGTTCATGACAGGGCCTCATCGAAGAGATGGAGGCCATGCTAGGGAGGCAATACGAAGGTTATGTGGCTGAGAGGCAAAAGCTGCCGATAGTGATATTCATGGATTTTGGATTGGCCCTGCCGGCGATGGGCTGCAAGGCAGCGCCAGCCGCTTGGACAGACGCCACCGATAGAACGATCAGAACTGCGACCCCGCCACCTCCTGCGCCACCCCCAGGAATGCCGCCGGCAATCGCGCCTGGCGCCGCTCTTTCAGGCAATACAGGTACTCGTGCATCACCGGCGCATCCTCCAGCTCCAGCACCCGCAGCTCCGGGTTATGCGGCACCTCGTGGCGGGCAATGATGCTGATGCCGATATTGCGCAGCACCGCCTCGCGGATCGACTCGCGGCTACCGATCTCCAGCAGCGCGCCCATCTGCACCTTGGCTTGCGAAAGCATCCGCTCGGTCAGCTTGCGTGTGGTCGAGCCCTGCTCGCGCATCAACAGGCAATGCCCGGCCAGGGCGTCGATGGCAACCACCTGGCGATGGGCCAGGGGATGGTTGCGGTGCACCGCCACCACCAGTGGGTCGCTGCCCAGCACCCGACGCACCAGCCGGGTGTCTTCCACCAGTTGCGACGAGGCGGCGATGTCGACCCGGTAGTCCTCGAGCATTTCCAGCACTTGCTGGGAATTGCCGATCTCCACCGCCACCTCGACCTGGGGCAGGCGCTCGCGAAAGATCTTCACCAGGTCGAGGACGTAGTACGGCGCAGTGGCGGCGATGCGCAAACTGCCCTGGGCCTGGCCGCTGTTGCGCAACTCGAACTCGATATCGGCCTCCTGCTGCAGCAGCGCCTTGACCATCGGCAGCAGGCGCGCGCCTTCGTCGCTCAGCACCAACCGCCGCCCGCCACGGTAGAACAGCTCCACCGCATACTGGTTCTCCAGGTTGCGGATCTGCGTGGTCACCGTGGGCTGGCTGAGCCCGAGCTTCTTCGCCGCCAGGGTGATACTGCCCAGCCGGGCCACCATATAGAAAGCCTTGAGTTCGGCGCTCAGCATGGTTTGGGGCCGCAGCGGCAAGCTTCAAGCGGCAAGCTGCAAGTAAAAGCAGGGCCGTGCACATTCATCCAACTCACTGTCACCTCGGTCAACTTGAAGCTGCAGCCGCTACTTGCGCAACAGGCGCAAGCCGTTGAACACCACCAGCAAGCTCACGCCCATGTCGGCGAACACCGCCATCCACATGGTGGCCATGCCGGCAAAGGTGATCGCCAGGAAAATCGCCTTGATGCCCAGGGCCAGGACGATGTTCTGGGTGAGTATCGCCGCGCTTTGGCGCGACAGCCTGACGAACGCCGGGATTTTCCGCAAGTCGTCGTCCATCAAGGCCACGTCGGCGGTCTCGATGGCCGTGTCGGTACCGGCGGCGGCCATGGCGAAACCGATCTCGGCGCGGGCCAGGGCCGGTGCGTCGTTGATACCGTCGCCCACCATGCCGACCCGGTGTCCCTCGGCGTACAGGTCCTCGATGGCCGTGAGCTTGTCTGCCGGCAGCAGGTTGCCTTCAGCGCGGTCGATGCCGACTTGGCCGGCGATGGCCTGGGCCGTGTGCGGATTGTCGCCGGTCAGCATGACAGTCCTGATACCCAGCTCATGCAGCTCGGCGATGGCCTGGCGGCTGCTGTCCTTGACCGTGTCGGCCACGGCGAACAGCGCCAGAGGCCCCGTGCGGCCAATCAGCAGGACCACGCTCTTGCCCTGGCGCTCCAACTGGTCCAGCTCGGCTTCCAACTGCGGCGAGCACAGGCCCAGTTCCTCGACCAGGCGGTGGTTGCCCAGGTGATACAGCTCACCGTCCACCTCACCGCGCACGCCGCGCCCGGCGAGGGCGGCGAACTCACCGACGTCGTCGAAGGCCAGGCCTTGCGCCCTCGCATACTGGGCAATGGCCCCCGACACCGGATGGTCGGAACGGGCGGCGAGGCTAGCGGCCAGCGCCTGGGCGCGGCCTTCGAACAGCGGATCGAGCACGTTGCTGTCAGTCTGCACCGGCTTGCCGTGGGTGAGGGTGCCGGTCTTGTCCAGGGCCAGGAAGTCCAGCTTGCGCCCACCCTCCAGGTACACCCCGCCCTTGATGAGGATGCCTTTGCGCGCCGCGGCAGCCAGGCCGCTGACGATGGTCACCGGGGTGGAGATCACCAATGCACAGGGGCAGGCCACCACCAGCAGCACCAGGGCGCGGTAGATCCAGTCGAACCAGGCACCGGCCATGAACAACGGCGGGACGATCGCCACGGCCAGGGCGACGGCGAACACTGCCGGGGTGTAGATGCGCGAGAAGCGGTCGACGAAGCGCTGGGTCGGCGCCCGGGCGCCCTGGGCCTGTTCCACCGCCTTGATGATCCGCGCCAAGGTCGATTGCCCGGCAGCGGCAGTGACACGGTACTCCAGGGCACCGGCCTGGTTGATGGTGCCGGCGAACAGCTTGTCGCCGGGGGCCTTCTCCACCGGCAGGCTTTCACCGGTGATCGGCGCCTGGTCGACACTGGACTGCCCCATGACCACCTCGCCGTCCAGGCCGATGCGCTCGCCTGGGCGCACCCGCACCAGGGCGCCGATGGGCACCGCGCGCACCTCGACCTCACGCCACTGGCCATCGGCCTGCCGCACCGTGGCCATGTCCGGGCTGAGCTGCATCAGCCCGCTGATGGCATTGCGCGCCCGGTCCAGGGAGCGGGCCTCGATCAGTTCGGCGACGGTGAACAGCACCATCACCATGGCCGCCTCCGGCCATTGGCCGATCAGCACCGCACCCGTCACGGCAATGCTCATCAGCGCATTGATGTTGAGGTTGCGGTTCTTCAGGGCGATCCAGCCCTTCTTGTAGGTACCCAGGCCGCAGCCAAGGATCGCCGCCAGCGCCAATGCAGCCACGACCCACTCAGGTGCCAATGCGCCGAAATGCACGACCTCGGCCATGATCGCCGCCAGGCCGGACAGGGCCAGCGGCCACCACCGGGTCTTGCTGGCGTGGGGAGCGGTGCTGGTGCCATCGTCCTCGTCGGCCAAGGGCTCGGCATGCATGCCCAGGCTGTCGATGGCACGCTCGATCGCAGCGGTACCGTCCAGGGTATGGCGCACGCCAAGCACCCGGTTGATCAGGTTGAATTCCAGTTGCTCGATACCGGCCAGCTTGCCCAGCGTGTCCTGGATCAGGCCCTGCTCGGTGGGGCAGTCCATGGCCTCGATGCGAAAGCGGCTGAGCCGCGCGCTGTCGCTGGCCGATTCGCTCAGTTGCACCAGGGCAGGCGCTGGCGCAGCGGCGCAGCAGCTGTGCGCAGGATGGTCATGGCAATGGCTTTCCTGGCCGTGGTCATGCTTGTGTTCGTGGCTGACAGGCTGGTTCATGGTTTCAATCCTTAGGTGAGCCTGTTGCCAAGTGAACACCCTGTAGCCACTATAGGGTCAAGCCCACCCGTGGAGATTGCCATGAAGATCGGAGAACTGGCCAAGGCCACCGACTGCCCCGTCGAGACCATCCGTTACTACGAGCGCGAGCAACTGCTGCCGGCACCGGCTCGCACCGAAGGGAACTACCGGCTCTACACCCAGGCCCACGTGGAGCGCCTGACGTTCATTCGCAATTGCCGCACCCTGGACATGACCCTGGACGAAATCCGCAGCCTGCTGAGCCTGCGCGACAGCCCCGAAGGCGCGTGCGGCAGCGTCAATGCGCTGATCGACGAGCATATCGAGCATGTGCAGGCACGGATCGATGGCTTGATGGCGCTGCAGGCGCAACTGGTGGAATTGCGTCAACGCTGCAATGCGCAGGGGTCGGAGTGCGCGATCCTGCAGCGGCTGGAGACGAACGGCGCGGTGACGGTACCGGAGGCGGAGCATTCGCACGTGGGGCGCAGTCACGGGCATTGAGCCCTGGCCTGCGAATGTAGGCGCGGGGCACGCCGGTCAGTCGAGACTTTCTGCCGCCAGTTGGGGCTGCCTTGCAGCCCCAATGCGATCCGTCAGACCGCCATCGGCGCCGTCATCGGCGCATGGTGCTCATACCCCTCGAGGCTGAAATCGCTTGGCTCGATCTTCTCCAGCCACTCAGGTTCGTACTTGCCCGTCTCGGCGAACGCCGGCACGCGATCGCTGATCACCAGCTTCGGCGCCGCCAGCGGCTCGCGCTTGAGCTGCTCGTTGAGCATCTCCAGGTGGTTCTCGTACACATGGGCATCGCCGATGAAGTAGGTGAACCAGCGCGGCGTGTAGCCGGTCAGGCGGCCGAACAGCGACAGCAATGCCGCACCCTCGGTGAGGTTGAACGGCGTGCCCAGGCCCAGGTCGTTGGAACGGATGTAGAGGGTCAGGGAAATCTCCTTCGTCTCGACATTCGGGTGGAACTGGTACAGCAGGTGGCACGGCGGCAGGGCCATCTCGTCGAGCTGGGCGCAGTTCCAGCCATGGAACAGGATGCGCCGGCTGCCCGGGTCGTTGGCGATGGTGTCCAGGCACTGGCGCACCTGGTCGATGGCCTTGTACAGGATGACGAACGCCTGGCCGTCTTCCTCGTCCTGGGCGATCTTGCGAAAGCCCTGCCCCTCGGCCATCGCGATGGCCGCCGGATTGCTCAGCGGAATGCGCTTGTAGCCCGGCCACTGGCGCCATTGCACGCCGTAGATCTCGCCCAGGTCGTCATGCCCCTGGCGGAACGGGTTGGCCAGCCACTGGGCATTCTCGTTGGCATTCTGGTCCCAGACCTTGCAGCCCAGCTCACGGAACTGCCCGGCGTTCTTCACGCCGCGCAAGAAACCGACCATCTCGCCGATCGCCGACTTGAACGCCAGCTTGCGCGTGGTGATGGCCGGAAAGCCCTTCTGCAGGTCGAAGCGCAGCATGGCGCCCGGCAGGCTGATGGTGCGGATGCCGGTGCGGTTCTCCTGCAAGGTGCCGTTCTCGATGACGTCACGGACCAGATCTAGATACTGTTTCATGGCTTACCTGTAGCAAGGACGGCAGGGGGATCGCCCCTGCCGCATGGATTCAAGCGGCGGCCTTGGCCGTGGGTGTACGGTGATAGGCCCACCAGATCAGGCCGATGCCACCAAGGATCATCGGCACGCAGAGCAACTGGCCCATGGTCAGCCAGCCGAAGGCGATGTAGCCGAGCTGGGCATCCGGTACCCGGACGAACTCGACGATGAAGCGGAAGATGCCGTAGAACAGGGCGAACATGCCCGACACCGCCATGGTGGGACGCGGCTTGCGCGAGAACGCCCAGAGAATCAGGAATAGTGCCACACCTTCCAGGGCGAACTGGTACAGCTGCGACGGGTGGCGCGGCAATTGGGCGGGGTCGCTGAACGGCGGGAAGATCATCGCCCAGGGCACGTCGGTCGGCTTGCCCCACAGCTCGGCGTTGATGAAGTTGCCGATGCGCCCGGCCCCCAGGCCGATCGGCACCAGCGGGGCGACGAAGTCCATCAGCTCGAAGAACGACTTGTTGTGGCGCTTGCCGAACCACAGCGCCGCCAACATCACGCCGATGAAGCCACCGTGGAACGACATGCCGCCCTTCCACACTTCGAGGATCAGCGTCGGGTTGGCCAGGTAGGCGTGCAAGTCGTAGAACAGCACGTAGCCCAGGCGCCCGCCGACGATCACCCCCATCGACAACCAGAACACCAGGTCGGAGAGCTTCTCGCGGTTCCAGGTGGGGTCGAAGCGCTTCAGCCGGCGCGAGGCGAGCAGCCAGGCACCGCCGATGCCGATCAGGTACATCAAGCCGTACCAGTGGATTTTCAGCGGCCCGATGGCGATGGCCACGGGGTCGATCTGCGGGTAAGGCAGCATGTAGGGTCCTCTCGGTTCGAATCAGGAAGCTAGATCAAGAAGCTCAGGCCAACGCAGAACAGCAGCGCGGCGAACAGGCGCTTGAGCAGCCGCGGCGACAGCCTGTGCGCCAGGCGCGCGCCGAAGCGGGCGAAGAACATGCTGGTCACGGCGATGCCGACCAGCGCCGGCAGGTAGACGTAGCCCAGGCTGTGGGCCGGCAGGTGCGCCTCGTGCCAGCCGAGCCACATGAAGCCCAGGGCACTGGCCAGGGCGATCGGCAGGCCGCAGGCCGAGGACGTGGCCACCGCCTGCTGCATCGGCAGGCTGCGCCAGGTCAGGAACGGCACGGTCAGCGAGCCGCCACCGATGCCGAAGATCGCCGAGGCCCAGCCGATCACCCCACCGGCGGCGGCCAGCATCGGCTTGCCGGGGATACCGCGGCTGGCCTTGGGCTTGAGGTCGAGGGCCATCTGCGCGGCGATGACCAAGGCGAACACGCCGATGATCTTCTGCAGCATGGGGCCCTGGATCAACGAGGCGGTCTTGGCACCGATGCCGGCACCGATGAGGATGCCCAGGGTCATCCAGGCGAAGATCGGCCAGCGCACCGCGCCCTTGCGCTGGTGCTCCAGCACGGCGTTGATCGAGGTGAAGACGATGGTCGCCAGCGAGGTACCGACCGCCAGGTGGGTCAGCACGGCGGGGTCGAAGCCCTGCAAGGTGAAGCTGAACACCAGCACCGGCACGATGATGATGCCGCCACCCACGCCGAACAGCCCGGCCAGCACGCCGGCGCATGCGCCCAATAGCAGATAGAGTACGAACTCCATTCGTCGCCCCCCCAGGAAAACAATCCGGCATGGTAACGGAAGCCGACCCCAGGGCTCTAGTGAAGTCTGTGTCAGATGATGGATAGAGGCAGGCGCAATGGGTAGAGTGTCGGAAAACAACGAGGCCATGCCATGTGCCTGATCGTATTCGCCTGGCGGCCAGGGCATGCCCTGCCGCTGATCGTCGCGGCCAACCGTGACGAGTTCTATGCCCGGCCGACCCAGGCCCTGGCCGCCTGGGAGGACGCCCCGGGCGTACATGCCGGACGCGATCTGGAGGCCGGCGGGACCTGGCTCGGCGTCGGGCCCGGCGGGCGCTTCGCCGCCCTGACCAACATTCGTGACCCCAGTTCGCCCCCGGGGCCTCGTTCACGGGGCGAGCTGGTGGCGGGCTACCTGCGCGGCGACTCGGGCATGGAGGCGTATCTCGATCAGGTGGCCAGCCGCAGCACCCAGTATTCCGGCTTCAACCTGCTGGTGGGCGATGGCGAACGCCTGGGTTACCTGAATGCCCGCGAGGCCGCGCCGCGCTTGTTGGGCCCTGGGGTGTACGGGCTGTCCAATGCCGGGCTGGATACGCCGTGGCCCAAGCTGCTCAAGACACGCAGCGGGCTGGAGGGCTTGCTCGGGTCGCCCGAGCCGCAGCGGCTGCTGGCATTGCTGGCCGATGCTGAGCCTGCAGCGGAGACGGAATTGCCGGAAACCGGGGTGGGCCTGGCCACGGAGAAGCTGTTGTCGAGCGTGTTCATCGCCAGCCAGAACTATGGGACGCGGGCCAGTACCGTGTTGATCGTCGATGACCAGGGGAAAAGACGGATCATCGAACGCAGCTTCGGGCCCTTTGGCGGGCACCTGGGGGAAGTGGAGCTGCTGGTCTGAGCCGATGTCGGTCAGTTAGCTTTTCTGCTGCCATTTGGGGGCGCGAAGCGACCCCAAAAACCTTGACTGACAGGCATTGGGGCTTGCCCATGCCCCAAGATGCCTACAGCGTCTTGTTGGCCCCAGGCCCGATCATTCGCGCCAGCCCCAGGTTCTTCAGCGCCAGTTGCAATGAACTGTGGATGACCTGCGGGTTGTCATGGGCCAAGGCTTCGGTCAGCAGCTCCTTGGCCTTGCTCATGTTGATCTGGCGCAGCATCCACTTGACCTTGGGCAGGTTGGTGGCGTTCATCGACAGGCTGTCGAACCCCATCGCCATCAACAACACGGCCGCCGCCGGGTCGCCGGCCATCTCGCCACAGATGCTCACCGGCTTGCCTTCGCCGTGGGCCTCGCGGACCACCGTCAACAGGGCCTGCAGCACCGCCGGATGAAGGTAGTCGTACAGGTCGGCGACCCGTGGGTTGTTGCGGTCGACGGCCAGCAGGTACTGGGTCAGGTCGTTGGAACCGACCGAGAGGAAGTCCACCTGCCGCGCCAGTTCCCGGGTCTGGTAGACCGCGGCGGGGATCTCGACCATCACCCCGACCGGCGGCATCGGCACGTCGGTGCCCTCGTCGCGCACCTCGCCCCAGGCACGGTGGATCAGGTGCAGGGCTTCTTCCAGTTCGTGGATGCCGGAAATCATCGGCAGCAGGATGCGCAGGTTGTTCAGCCCCTCGCTGGCCTTGAGCATGGCGCGGGTCTGGACCAGGAATATCTCCGGGTGATCGAGGGTGACGCGGATACCACGCCAGCCCAGGAACGGGTTCTCTTCCTTGATCGGGAAGTACGAAAGCGCCTTGTCGCCGCCGATGTCGAGGGTGCGCATGGTCACCGGCAACGGGTGGAACGCCGCCAGTTGCTCGCGGTAGATCGCCAACTGCTCCTTTTCGCTGGGGAAGCGCTGGTTGATCATGAACGGCACTTCGGTGCGGTACAAGCCGACGCCCTCGGCGCCACGCTGCTGGGCGCGGGCCACGTCAGCGAGCAGGCCGGTGTTGACCCACAGCGGCATGCGATGGCCATCCGGGGTGACGCACGGCAACTCGCGCAAGGCGTCCAGGCCCTGGGCCAGCTGGCGCTCCTCCTCGACCACGTCGCTGTACTGCTTGCGCAATACCTCGCCCGGGTTGGTGAACACCTCGCCCTTGTAGCCGTCGACGATCATCTCGATGCCGTCGACCTTCGAATACGGCAGGTCGACCACGCCCATGACCGTGGGGATACCCATGGCCCTGGCCAGGATCGCCACGTGGGAGTTGCCCGAGCCGAGCACCGAGACCAGGCCCACCAGCTTGCCTTCCGGCACCTCGCCGAGCATGGCCGGGGTCAGCTCCTCGCTGACCAGGATGGTATTGTCCGGGTACACCAGCGACAGCGAGCGGGCTTCCTGAAGATAGGCTAGCAGGCGCCGGCCCAGGTCCTTGACGTCCGAGGCGCGCTCGCGCAGGTAGTCGTCGTCCATCAGCTCGAAGCGGTTGACGTGCTCGCCAACCACCTGGCGCAGGGCGCCTTGGGCCCACTGGCCAGTCTTGATGACCTCGATCACCTCGCCACCCAGGGCGGCATCGTCGAGCATCATCAGGTAGACGTCGAACAGCGCCCGTTCTTCCGGGCGCAACTGGGTGGCGAGCTTGGCCGACAGCTTGCGCATGTCGGCACGCACACCCTCGAGGGCGTTGTTGAACAGCTTGAGTTCGGTGTCGATGTCATCGACGGTCTTGTCCGGGACCACCTCCAGGTCGGCCGGCGGCAGCATGACCAGGGCCCGCCCGACGGCCGCGCCCGGCGAGCCCGGCACGCCGACGAAGCGCGCCTCCTGGATGCCCTTGCCCTGGCGACCGAGGCCACGGATCGAGCCTGTGGCCTCGGCATGGGCGATGACGCCAGCGAGCTGGGCGCTCATGGTGACCAGGAAGGCTTCCTCGCCCTCGTCGAACTGGCGGCGCTCCTTTTGCTGGATGACCAGCACCCCGACCACACGGCGGTGGTGGATGATCGGCGCACCCAGGAAGGAGGCGAAGCGCTCCTCGCCGGTCTCGGCGAAGTAGCGGTAACGGGGGTGGGCGGCGGCATTCTCCAGGTTCAACGGCTCTTCCCGGGTCCCGACCAGGCCGACCAGGCCCTCGTTGGGGGCCATGCTGACCTTGCCGATGGAGCGCTTGTTCAGGCCCTCGGTGGCCATCAGCACGAAACGGTTGGTGTCCGGGTCGAGCAGGTACACCGAGCAGACCTGGCTGCCCATGGCTTCCTTGACGCGCAAGACAATGATCCCCAGCGCCGTCTTGAGATCTTTGGCGGAGTTCACTTCCTGGACGATCTTGCGCAGCGTATTGAGCATGGCTCGGGGTCGGACTCCGTCTTCAGTCGCGCGTCAGCAGGCGCGGGGCTAGCTCTTTCAGGGCGCGCCGGTACACCTCGCGCTTGAAGGTCACCACCTGGCCCAGCGGATACCAATAGCTGACCCAGCGCCAGCCGTCGAACTCCGGTTTGCCGGTCAGGTCCATGCGCACCCGCTGCTCGTTGGTCACCAGGCGCAGCAGGAACCACTTCTGTTTCTGGCCGATGCACAGCGGCTGGCTGTGGGTGCGCACCAGGCGCTGGGGTAAACGATAACGCAACCAGCCACGGGTGCAGGCAAGTATTTCCACATCCTCGCGTTCCAGGCCAACTTCTTCGTTCAGCTCGCGGTACAGGGCGTCTTCCGGCGTCTCGTCAGGGTTGATGCCACCCTGGGGAAATTGCCAGGCATCCTGGTTGATCCGCCGAGCCCATAGCACCTGCCCGGCATCATTCGTGAGAATGATCCCGACATTGGGGCGAAAACCATCCGGGTCGATCACGGCAGCAACCTCGCAAACGCATGTCAACGCATTGTTCCACAAAGCTCACGAGCGCAGCAACGCGCCCGCCGAGCTTATGTGCGGCGAGGTGGAAGGTCGGTGTTGCACGGGCATCCCCGGGATGCCGAACAGGTGGCCGGAATGTGTCTGGGGCATCGGATCATCAAGCATGGCCTTGGGGCGGCCTGGCAGCCCCAAGGATCTAGACCGGCTTGGCGCCCATCAGCCCGGCGATGGAGAGGAAGCACACCCCGCTGAACACCGCCAGCGCCAAGGTGAAGCGCAACCCGGTAGGCTCAGCCTTGCGCAGCCGGTTCAGCCGCACCAACAACCACCAGGCGCTGAAGGCTCCGAGGGTGTAGATGACGCTGGACGCCAACACCCAGGTCTGCCCCAGGGGCCAGCCGATCAGGTGCACCAGCCACCAGCCGGTGAACGGCATGCTCACCAGGCACACCCCCATCACCAACCAGACGAACAACAACGGCCGGCGCAGCAACTTGCCATAGGCCTCGACATCGCCGCGCCGGCGCGCACGCCAGGTCCAGACGGCCAGCCCCAGGCCACCGAGGAGCAGCAGCACGGTGCTGAGAATATGCAGGGTCTTGAGCGTGGTCAGGTATTCCATGTCTTCACGTCCTTGAGCGTTACGCCAAGCTTAGCTACTCAACCCAGGAACAGCGTATAAGCCGGGTTGTCGGTCTCGTCCCAGTATGGATAGCCGATCTTGGCCAGGGCCGCCGGTACCAGGTGGCGTTCGTCGTCCGGCACCTGCAGGCCCGCGACCACACGGCCATCGGCCGCGCCGTGGTTGCGGTAGTGGAACATGGAGATGTTCCAGCGCCCGCCCAGCTTGTTGAGGAAGTTGAACAGCGCACCCGGCCGCTCGGGGAACTCGAAGCGCAGCACGATTTCGTCGCTGACGCTGGCGGAGTGGCCGCCGACCATATGGCGGATGTGCAGCTTGGCCAGTTCGTTGTCGGTCAGGTCGGTGACGGGGAAACCCTGATCGATCAGGTGCTGCACCAGCGCCGCCCGCGGGTCGGTTTCCGGGTGGGTCTGCACGCCGACGAAGATATGCGCCTCCTTGTCGGCGTGGTAGCGGTAGTTGAACTCGGTGATCTGGCGCTTGCCGATGGCCTCGCAGAAGGCCTTGAAGCTGCCCGGGCGCTCGGGGATGGTCACGGCGATGATCGCTTCGCGCTTTTCGCCCAGCTCGGCGCGCTCGGCCACGTGGCGCAGGCGGTCGAAGTTGACGTTGGCCCCCGAGTCGATGGCCACCAGGGTCTGCCCCGTCACGCCGTGGAGCTCGACGTAGCGCTTGATGCCGGCCACGCCCAAGGCGCCGGCAGGTTCGGTGATCGAGCGGGTATCGTCGTAGATATCCTTGATTGCCGCGCAGATCTCGTCGGTACTGACGGTCACCACCTCGTCCACATGGTGCCTGCAGATGTCGAAGGTGTGCTGGCCGATCTGCGCCACCGCCACGCCATCGGCGAACAGCCCCACCTGCGGCAGCACCACGCGCTCGCCGGCAGCCATGGCGGCCTGCAGGCAGTTGGAGTCGTCCGGCTCGACGCCGATGATCTTGATGTCCGGGCGCAGGTACTTCACATAGGCGGCGATACCGGCGATCAGGCCGCCACCGCCGACCGGCACGAAGATCGCGTCCAATCGGCCCGGGTGCTGGCGCAGGATTTCCATGGCCACGGTGCCCTGCCCGGCGATGGTGTGTGGATCGTCATAGGGATGGATATAGACGTAGCCCTTTTCCTCGACCAGCTTCAGCGAGTAGGCCAGCGCCTCGGGGAAGGAGTCGCCATGCAGCACCACCTTGCCGCCCCGGGAGCGAACGCCCTCGATCTTGATCTCCGGGGTGGTCTTGGGCATCACGATGGTCGCCTTGATACCCAGCTCGCGCGCCGCCAGGGCCACGCCCTGGGCATGGTTGCCAGCCGACGCGGTGACCACGCCGCGGGCCAGTTCCTCCGGGCTCAGTTGCGCCAGCTTGTTGTAGGCCCCGCGGATCTTGAAGGAAAACACCGGCTGCAGGTCCTCGCGCTTGAGCAAGACCTGGTTGCCCAGCCGCTTGCTCAGCTGGCTGGCGCTTTGCAGCGGGGTTTCGACAGCGACGTCGTAGACGCGCGAGGTGAGGATCTTCTTGACGTACTGTTCGAGCATCGGGAAAGCATCACTGGGCCGCGGGACAAGGCCTGGGAGTCTACCCCAGCGCTGCGTCGGGCGACCACAGCAAAGCCGCACGAGCCGTTATACTAGGCGAATTTCCAACCGCCCCCGCCCCTCCCGGAGCCCGCATGACCCAGGACCAACTCAAACAGGCCGTCGCCCAGGCCGCCGTCGACTTCATTCTGCCCAAGCTGGATGAGAAAAGCGTCGTCGGCGTCGGTACCGGTTCGACCGCCAACTTCTTCATCGACGCCCTGGCCAAGCACAAGACCGCCTTCGACGGCGCGGTCGCCAGCTCCGAGGCCACCGCCGAACGCCTGAAGGGCCATGGCATCCCGGTCTACGAGCTGAACAGCGTCAGCGAGCTGGAGTTCTACGTCGATGGCGCCGACGAAAGCGACGCGCACCTGAACCTGATCAAGGGGGGCGGCGCGGCCCTGACCCGCGAGAAGATCGTCGCGGCGGTGGCCAAGACCTTCATCTGCATCGCCGATGCCAGCAAGCTGGTCCCGGTACTGGGCGCCTTCCCGCTGCCGGTCGAGGTAATCCCGATGGCCCGCAGCCATGTGGCGCGCCAACTGGTCAAGCTGGGGGGTGATCCTGTGTACCGCGAAGGCGTGGTGACCGACAACGGCAACGTCATCCTCGATGTGCACAACCTGCAGATCACCGACCCGGTAGGCCTGGAGCGCCAGATCAACGCCATCGTCGGCGTGGTGACCAATGGCCTGTTCGCGGCACGGCCGGCCGACCTGTTGCTGCTGGGCACCGCCGAAGGCGTGAAGACCCTCACGGCCGAGTAAGCCAGTCACTTGAATTAGGGCTGCCTTGCAGCCCATCGCCGGCAAGCCGCCTCTCATAGAACAAACGCTAACTCATTGATTTAGCAGGGACCTGTGGGGGCTTCCGGCGAATTGGCCAACCCAGGCTCCGCCTCAATCGGCCGGCTGGCGGAACACGTAGAACAGGTTCGGTTCACTGACCAGGTAGATGGTCCCGGCATCGTCCATGGCGATCCCCTCCGCCTGCGGCACGCTGCGCTCCAAGCCCTGGAACCCCTTGTTCAGCGACAGGGTGCTCAACGGTTTGCCCTTCACATCCAGTTCCACCACCAGCCGAGACTCGTCCGACAGCGCCAGCAGGTGCCCGCTGCGCTCGTCGAACTGCAGGCTCGACAGGTCCCGCACGAACAGCCGCGAATCACGCTTGCGGTCCTGCACCACGTGCACGGCATAGGGCTGCCCGGCATTGTCGTGGGGAAAACCATGGATCTCGTAGATCATCATCGGGTCGCGCTCCTTGGCCACGAACAGGCGCTTGCCCGCCGAATCGTAGGCCAGGCCCTCGAAGCCCTTGTTGCCGCTGCGACCGATAGCGAGGGTCAGTTGCTCGGCATCCTTGGCGTCGAGAAACAGGGTGTCGTCGTCCAGATGCACTCGGATCAACCGCTGCTGGCGCTCATCGGTGATCACGTAGCTGTTGGGTCCGACATACTCCACCGCCTCCGGGTCGCCAAACCCCGTCAGCGGCACCCGGCGCAGGATGCGCCCGTCCAGCGACAGCTCGATCAGCTCCGCGCGCTGGTTGGTAACGGTGAACAGGGTCTTGCGATCAGGGTCGTAGGTCAGCGCCGAGATATCGTCGTCCAGCCCTTCTATGGGCTGGGCCTGGATCACCGCGCGATAGCGATCCAGACCGATGCTCTGCTCGGCAGGCTGCCACCAGGTCTTGAGATTGAACCAGCCGCGCTCGAACAAGCGAAACTCATGGGCCGCCACGCCCAGCAGAAGCAGTACGGCCAGGGCCAGGAAAACAACCAACCGGGTAAGACGTGATGGACGGCGCATGAAGGCAGACTCGACAAAGGAGGCACGAATCTAACCACGAACAGCTGAAGTAAAGCTTAAATGCCAGCATCGAAAACCGGATGATGGCGTCAGTGCTTCCTGAAACGATAGAAAAGATCGGGTTCGCTCACCATGTACAGGTTGCCGCGGTCGTCCATGGCGACGCCCTCGGCCCGTGGGATAGTGTCCTTAAGGCCGTTGAAGCCACCCAGCACCGTCATGAAGCTGACTTGCTCGCCCTTCTCGTCCAGCTCCAGCAGCATGTTGGAATCGGCCGACAACACCAGCAGGTGGCCCGTGCGCGGATCGACGCTCAAGGCAGAAAGATTGCGCAGGTCGAGCTCGTCATTGGGCAGCACCTGTTTCTCGCCCTTGAGCGCACCACGCTCATCCACACCCCAGGTGAACAGCTTCGGCGGCCGCTCCTCGCCGATCACCAGGCGCCGCTGCTGCGGGTCCCAGGCGACCGCTTCGAACCCTTTGTTGCTCTTCACCGACTCGCCCAGGTCGTAGTGCTGGAAATCGGCGTACTTCAGCGACGTGGTGTGGGCATCCACCGTCACCAGGGTGAGGTCGTGCTCACGCTCATCGACGATCGCCAGTTGCCCGTCTTGCATGACGGCGACCCCTTCCGGATTGCTCCAGCCGACCAGCGGCATCTTGCGCAGCACATCGCCGTCGAGGCTCAGCTCGACCAGGAAGGGGTTCTTGCCCATGACCGCGAACAGGGTACGGGTATGCGGGTTGAAGGCCAGGTCGGAGGCCTCGTCGTCTTCCATCCCCGGCAGGACCTTGGCGTCGATGTCCGCCACGTAGTCCGGCAGCCACACGCTTTCGCGGCGCTCGAGCGTGCTTTCGAAACGTTCCTGCACCCACAGCAGGCCACGATCGTCCCAGTGCATGGCCACGGACAAGCCATAGCCCACCACCACGGCCAGGAGCAGCCAGAATTGCCAACGCAGGAGAACGCCACGCTTGCGCAGCGGAGGAAGGGAAGCACTGGAAGAAAATGCCATTTAAGGTAGTTCCTGGAGGCTGGCCGAGTTCTCCCTAACACCGGCGAATGGACGTTATCGCGTGCATTATCCGGATCATTTGTGAAAAAAACGGCAAAACACCGCCAGGCGGGCACGGCGCACGATGGCAGCCCTAGGGCTGCCGTCGCCACAAGATCAGAGCACGCGGCTTTCGAACCGGCTCGCGCCCGGAAGTTCCAGCACCAGCTCATCGCCCACATTCAGTGGGCCGACGCCGGCCGGGGTACCGGTGAGGATCACGTCGCCCGGCTGCAGGGAAAAGTGCGCGGCGATGTGCTGGATGATCGGCACGATAGGGTTGAGCATCATCGCGCTGTTGCCATCCTGGCGGACTTCACCGTTGATCGACAGGCGGATGCCGATGTCGGCCAGGTCCTCGAAGCAGTCGGCGACCACGAAAGGCGGCAACACACAGGCGCCATCGAAACTCTTGGCCAGCTCCCAGGGCAGGCCCTTTTCCTTGAGCTTGGCCTGGACCTCGCGCAAGGTCAGGTCCAGCGCCGGGGCGAAGCCGGAGATGGCATCGCGCACTTCCTCTTCGGTCGGGTGCGTGGACAGCGGCTTGCCCAGCAGCACGGCGATTTCCGCCTCGTAGTGCACCGCGCCCCGGTCGGTCGGGATCTTGAAGCCATCGTCCAGGGGCACCACGCAACTACCCGGCTTGATGAACAGCAGCGGCTCGCTGGGAATGGGGTTGTCCAGCTCCTTGGCATGTTCGGCATAGTTGCGGCCAATGCACACCACCTTGCCCAGGGGGAAGTGGATGCGTGTGCCGTCTAGGTACTGGTGCTGGTAACTCATGGCCGACTCCTCACTGCTTTTTATTCAGGAGCGAAGATCTTACCCGGATTCATGATGCCGTTCGGGTCGAATACCGTCTTTATCGCCTTCATGCAGGCGATTTCCGCCGGTGAACGGCTATAGCCCAGGTAGTCGCGCTTGGTCATGCCCACGCCGTGCTCGGCGGAGATCGAACCGTTGTAGCGCTCGACGATCTCGAACACCCATTTGTTGACCGTCGCGCAGCGGGCGAAGAACTCGTCCCTGGCCATGTCGTCGGGCTTGAGGATGTTCAGGTGCAGGTTGCCGTCGCCGATGTGGCCGTACCAGACCACCTCGAAGTCCGGGTAGTGCTCGCCGACGATAGCATCGATGTCGCGCAGGAACGCCGGCACCTTGGACACGGTGACTGAAATGTCGTTCTTGTAGGGCGTCCAGTGGGAGATGGTCTCGGAGATGTACTCGCGCAGCTTCCACAGGTTCTTCAGCTGGGTCTCGCTCTGGCTCATGACGCCGTCGAGCACCCAGCCCTGCTCGACGCAGTGCTCGAAGGTGGCGAGGGCTTCATTGGCCACCTGCTCGGTGCTGGCCTCGAACTCCAGCAAGGCGTAGAACGGGCAGGCGGTGTCGAATGGCGGCGGCACGTCGCCGCGGCCCATGACCTTGGCCAGGGCCTTGTCGGAGAAGAACTCGAAGGCGGTCAGGTCGAGCCGGCCCTGGAATGCATGCAATACCGGCATGATCGAGTCGAAGTCCGGCGTGCCCAGCACCATGGCGGTGAGGTTGCGCGGGGTGCGCTCCAGGCGCATGGTCGCCTCGACCACGAAGCCCAGGGTGCCCTCGGCGCCGATGAACAGCTGGCGCAGGTCGTAGCCGGTGGCGTTCTTGATCAGGTCCTTGTTCAGCTCCAGCAGTTCGCCCTTGCCGGTCACCACCTTGAGGCCGGCGACCCAGTTGCGGGTCATGCCATAGCGAATGACCTTGATCCCACCGGCATTGGTGCCGATGTTGCCGCCGATCTGGCTGGAACCGGACGAGGCGAAATCCACTGGGTAATAAAGGCCGTTGTCCTCGGCGAACTGCTGCAACTGGCGGGTGACCACGCCCGGCTCGCACACCACGGTGCGGTCGAAGGCGTTGAAGTCGAGGATCCGGTTCATGTAGTCGAAGGCCACCACCACCTCGCCATGGGCGGCGACCGCGGCTCCCGACAGGCCGGTGCGCCCGCCCGAAGGCACCAGCGCCACCCTGTGCCGGTTGGCCCACAGGACGATGGCCTGCACCTGCTCGATGGTCTTGGGGAAGACGATGGCGCTGGGTGCGGGCGGAAAATGCTTGGTCCAATCCTTGCCGTAGGCCTCCAGCGAGGCCGGGTCGGTGAGGACCTTGCCAGGGTCGACCAGGGTCATCAGCTCATCAAGTACCGCGGCTTGGGTCATCGGTAGAACTCTCGAACTATTCATAGTCACCCTGAGCACTCTTCACCTGTCGGGATAAGCTCAGATTGTGTCGCGTATGCTAGCATAGCCCTCCCGCTGTTCGTGCTAAGGCCGACGCCGCGCCGCTTCACCCCCTGCCATTTTTTCTCCGGGATACAGGTTTACGCAGATGAGCAAGACTTCTCTCGAAAAGAGCAAGATCAGGTTCCTTCTTCTTGAAGGTGTCCACCAGAATGCGGTCGATACCCTCAAGGCTGCCGGGTACACCAACATCGAGTACCTCACTGGTTCCTTGCCGGAAGCCGAGCTGAAGGAAAAGATCGCCGATGCCCATTTCATCGGCATCCGCTCGCGCACCCAACTGACTGAAGAGATCTTCGACTGCGCGAAGAAACTGGTCGCGGTCGGCTGCTTCTGCATCGGTACCAACCAGGTCGACCTCAACGCGGCCCGCGAGCGCGGCATCGCCGTGTTCAACGCGCCCTACTCCAACACCCGCTCCGTCGCCGAGCTGGTGCTGGCCGAAGCCATCCTGCTGCTGCGCGGCATCCCCGAGAAGAACGCCTCCTGCCACCGTGGCGGCTGGATCAAGAGCGCGGCCAACTCCTTCGAGATCCGTGGCAAGAAGCTGGGCATCGTCGGCTACGGCTCGATCGGCACCCAACTGTCGGTCCTGGCCGAAAGCCTGGGTATGCAGGTCTACTTCTACGACCCGCTGACCAAGCTGCCGCTGGGCAACGCCACCCAGGTGACCAGCCTGCACGAACTGCTGGGCCTGGCCGACATCGTCTCGCTGCACGTGCCTGAGCTGCCCTCCACCCAGTGGATGATCGGCGAGAAGGAAATCCGCGCGATGAAGAAGGGCTCGATCCTCATCAACGCCGCCCGTGGCACCGTAGTCGAGCTGGACCACCTGGCCGCCGCGATCAAGGACAAGCACCTGATCGGCGCTGCCATCGACGTATTCCCGGTCGAGCCGCGCTCCAACGACGAGCAGTTCGAAAGCCCACTGCGTGGCCTGGACAACGTGATCCTGACCCCGCACATCGGTGGTTCCACCGCCGAGGCCCAGGCCAACATCGGCCTGGAAGTGGCCGAGAAGCTGGTCAAGTACAGCGACAACGGTACCTCGGTATCGTCGGTCAACTTCCCGGAAGTGGCCCTGCCGGCGCACCCGGGCAAGCACCGCCTGCTGCACATCCACCAGAACATCCCGGGCGTGCTCAGCGAAATCAACAAGGTGTTCGCCGAAAACGGCATCAACATCTCCGGCCAGTTCCTGCAGACCGACGAGAAAGTGGGTTACGTGGTCATCGACGTGGATGCCGAGTACTCCGATCTGGCCCAGGAGAAACTCCAGCACGTCAAGGGCACCATCCGCTCCCGCGTACTGTTCTGATCCCAAGGGCTGCCACGCGGCCCATCACGGCACAAGGCCGCCCCTGCAGATCCATCGCCCATTTCGAGAGAGCGGTGGGCCTGCGGGGCGGCCTTGTGCCGTTGAGGCTACTTGACGTCGACGGTGATCTTCTGCGATTCCACGCTCGGCTTGAACGGCACGTGGTACAGGTCACCCAGCACCAATTGCAGGGTGTGCTTGCCCGGCGCCAGGGTGATGGTCGCTTCGGTCTGCGCCTTGCCGAAGTGCAGCACTTGCGGACCAGCCGGCAGCGGCTGGTTGTTCTCCGGCATCAGGCTGGTGGGCAACGGCTGGTCGGCGGCAGGCGCCTCGTTCACGTCCACCAGCAGGTGATGGTGGCCAGTATGAGGGGTCGCATCACCCGCAGGCTTGAGGTCCATGCCCTCGATACCGAACTTGACCGTGAAGGTCTTCTCGACCGTCGCACCGTCGGCGGGGGAAACGATGAAGACCTTGGCGCCCTCCGGCGGCTCCTGGCTCTTCAGGGCATCCGCGGCGCTGGCGAACACCGACGCCCCCATCAGCAGGCCGGCAACGGCAGCACGCGAAAATAGGCTGTTCATTCACTTCTCCTGTGATTCACTTCATTGACCGCTACCGGTTTAACGAATGGCAGCGGTAGTTCAACATAGTCCAATTGTGGCCAAAGGTGTCCTTCGGCGCCGCCAGAAATATTTCCGCAAGGCCTAAACATCGCCAAGGTGTCGAGGTCATAGCCTGCGTCGCGGCGAAGGCCATTCACCCACCGCACAGGAAAGGGAGCATCCATGCGTTTGACCATTGGCGTACTGCTGGCAGCACTGATCAGCCCATTGGCCCAGGCCGAACTGATAGACGAGGTCAATGACCGGGGCGAGCTGCGCATTGCCGTACAGGCCGACACGCCGCCCTATGCCTACAGGGAAAACGAGCACCTGACCGGTTTCGAGATCGAGCTTGGCCAGGCCCTGGCCAACGAGCTGGACGTGCGCGTGGAGTTCATCGAAACGACCGCCGATGACATGCTGCCGGGCGTGGAGAACGGCAAGTACGACATCGCCCTCAACCAGACAGGCGCCGAACAGAAAACCGACGGCGCACTGGACCTCAGCCAGCCCTATGGCCGCGAGAGCCTGGTGATTCCTTTCCAGAAAGACAACCCGGCCTTCGAGAGCGCGGTGAACAACGCCCTGCAGCGGATCGAGGCGGATGGACGGCTGGCGGCGCTGGAGCAGAAGTGGCTCGAGGGGCGGGCAGCGAATGAACCGTAGGCTTTCGGCGTTCCAGCGCTGGGGCTGCAAAGCGGCCCCAGCTACAGGGCTATCCCATCCAGCACCTGCTGCGCCGCTTCCAGCTCCAGCTCGCTGAACACCTGCACCCCTTCCCGTCGCAACAACGCCGTGGTCACCCCTTCACCCGCCACCTTCACGCCGCTGAAGCTACCGTCGTAGGTCAGCCGATTGCCACAGGACGGACTGCCGGACTTGAGCACCGCCACCCGGATCCCATACCGGCGCACCAGCTCCAGGGCCTGCCGGGCACCGGCGAGAAAGGCCTCGCTGACATCCTCGCCACCGACCGTCAGCACCTGTACCTGCCCCTCCAGCACTTGCGCGCCCTGCCCGCCCAGAATCTCCGCAGGCGGACGCGGCGTCGGCAAGCCGCCCGCCACCTCCGGGCAGAGCGGCACCACGCGCCCCTCGGCCTGCCAGCGTTGCAGCAGGCCCGGATGGCCACTGTCACGCCCGTCGTAGCGCACCGGCTGGCCCAGCAGGCACGCGCTGACCAGGACCTTCGGCAGGTCAGAACGGATCGTTGCCACGGCGGCGGAACCAGCCGGTCAGCGACAGGCGCTCACGCCCGGCCGGCAGGACTTCGTGGGGGATGTCGCCGGAGAGGAACACCACCAGGCACCCGGCCTGCGGCTGCACGTCGTGCACCACCTCGTCGGCGAGGAACATGCGCAACTGGCCACCGTCCTCGGGCTGCCAGTCTTCGTTGAGGTAGAGGATCGCCGAAACGGTGCGTCGGTCGTCATCGCGGAAGCGGTCCAGGTGCCGACGGTAGAACGCACCCGGTGGGTACAGGGCGAAATGGCACTCGAAGTCCTCCAGGCCCAGGTACAGGCCCTGGTTCAGCGCCTGACGCAGATCGTCCATGGCCGCCAGATACTGGTCGCAGGCCTCGGACTGGCCCGCTTCGAGCCACTGGATGCGGTCGCCACGGATCGCTTCGCGGACCTCCTGGCCGGCGCCACGGCCGACGCTGGCCGGGCTCAGTTCGCGTTGACGGCACTCGGCGGCAAGCTGGCGCAGCAGGCCTGGCGGCAGGACGGCGTCCTGCCGGCTCCAGCCACGGGACGCCAGGTCGTCGACGATGGCCCAACGCAGGGGATGTTCGGATGAAGTGTGCATGGCGCGCATGATAGCCACTCGCCCCGAAGCCCTCCAGCGCCACTTGGCCGACGGTCGCCATTGCGTCTCGACAAAGCCCCGCCACGCCAAGGACAATAGCGACCTGCCGACAGGAGTCCTGAATGCGCCGCTTGTTTTCCCTGCTTCTGCTGATGATCTGCACCATGCCTGTCTGGGCAGACACCCTCGACCAGTTGTACAAGGCCGCCGGCTGGCCCGACCAGCGCGCCCATTTCATCGATGCCGTGAACGCCGCCCAGCAGCGCTACCGCAACAGCCTGCCACCTGCGGTCTACCAGGCGCTGGTCAGCAACAGCAACCAACGCTTCCAGCCCCAGGCCATGGACCGTCGCGCCCAGGCGCAACTGCGCGCCAACCTGGCGAATCCCACGCCCGCCCTGGCGTTCTTCCAGTCGCCGCTCGGCCGCAAGGTGGTGGCCGCCGAGCTGCTGGCCACCCGCAAGGACCAACTGGCCAAGCACGCCAAGGGGCTGCCGAAGGTCCAGGCCAGCGACGACCGCCTGCTGATCATCGGTCACCTGGCCCAGGCCCTGCCGGCCCGCGAAGCCGGTGCCGAGGTCAGCCTGGCGATCGCCGGCGTGGCGGCCGACAGTCTCAGCTCGATGATCCCCGGCCTGTTCGGCGCAGGCCAGGCCCAGGGCCTGCTCGATGGCCAGCGTCAGCGCTTGATGCAGCAGATCGGCGAAGACCTGAACAATACCCTGCTGTACGTCTACCGGGATCTGTCCGATACCGAGCTGGAGGCGTTCGCCACCTTTGCCGAATCCACGGAGGGCCAGGCCTACTACAAGGCGGCCCTGGCGGCGGTACGCGCAGGCCTGGCGGTAGGCCAGAGCACCGCCGACCTGCAGTGATCAGCCCAGGCGCTGGTCGATGAAACTGAAGTAGCGCTGGCGGATGCCCGGCAGCTCGTTGGCCAGATGGTGGCGTGCCTCGGGCAGCATGAGGATCTGCGGTTCGGCGAACTTGGCCTTGAGTACCTTGAGGTTGTAGGGCCAGTCCACCGTGGCGTCCGCTTCCCCTTGCACGATCAAAGGCCGGCGCAGGCTATGCGGCGCCGCCTCGATACGCTTGACCCAGGCCACCAGCGCCCCGACCCAGGCGGTCGGCAGGCGCCTGGGCTGCAGCGGGTCGGCCTCGAGGAAGGGCAGGAAGGCCGGGTCGCTGCTGTTGTCGGTGAAACGCCGCTCGATGCCATTGACGAAGTGGCGCAGCACGCAATAGCTGAATTTCGACCAGTACCAGGCCCGTGGCCGCACCAAGGGGGCCAGCAGGATCACCTGGCCATCGACCGGGCTCTGTTCGCCACGGTGCAGGAGATGATCCACCGCGATCGCGCCGCCGGTACTCTGCCCGCACAGGTGCCAGGGGCGTGGCAGGTCGAGGTCGCGTGCCTGTTCGAACAGGGCATCGAGCGTCTGCTGGTAGAGGCCGAAGTCGGCGATGCTGGCACGCTCGCCGCTGGACAGCCCATGGCCTGGCAGGTCGCAGCTGATTACCGCGAAACCTTGCTGCAAGGCCCACTCGATCACATGACGGTACAGGCCCATGTGATCGTAGTAACCGTGCAGCAGGAACAAGGTCGCCACCGGCGCCTCAGGCAACCAGACTTGCCCGACCAGCTCGAACCCCGCGGCCCGGAAGCTGCCCAGCCAGCTCTGTGCCGGCAGGTCCAGGCCGTAGTAGCGCTGGTAGTCGCCGGCCTGGGCCGACAGGGGTTGGCGATGCGCGAGGGGAGACAGGCTGGCGCGCAGCAGATCGGGGTGGAATGAGGCGGGCATCGGTACATCCGGAGCGAGTATTGATCTGCGATATTCAGCTCTGGGCCTCGTCGTGGCAAGCTGGAGCACCTTTGCAACGGGCAAGACAGGCCGGGCCCCAGGCCCTTGCGGACAACTCATGGCTCCACGACCCCTCAAACGACTGCTGACCCTGCTCGCCGTTCTGCTCTGCGCCGCCGCCCTCTGGTGGGCCTACGACAGCTTCCAGTCCCGCTACCTGCGCCCTTTCGACAGCCAGGCCACGCTGTTCGACGGCAGCCAATTGCGCCTGCCCGCCGAGCTGGCCGGCCCAGGCCCGATCCGCGTGGTGCACTTCTGGGACCCAGGCTGCCCGTGCAACGTCGGCAACCAGCAGCACCTGGGCGAGTTGGTCGAACGCTTCGCCGCCCAGGGTGTCACCTTCCACGTGCTGTCCAAGCCCGGCAGCCATGGCCAACCACCGGCCGACCTGGGCGCCTTGCAGCCCCTGACGCAACTGCCCGGCAGCGAGCGCCTGCCCGCCAGCCCCGCCGTGGCCATCTGGGACCACCAGGGTCGCCTGGCCTACTTCGGCCCCTACAGCGAGGGTGCCGTGTGCAATGCCAGCAACAGCTTCGTCGAGCCAATCCTCAAGGCGCTCATCGACGGCCGCCAGGTCAATGCCTCCAACACCCTGGCGGTGGGCTGCTACTGCCCCTGGGCCGGCTGACGCACCCGTGCGGGGTTGCCCACCACGACCGCCCCGGCCGGCACATCGCGAGTGACCACGCTCCCTGCGCCGACCACCGCGTTGTCGCCGATGGTCACACCCGGCAGGATGATCGCCCCGCCACCGATCCAGACGTTGTCGCCGATCGTGACCGGCCGCCCGCTTTCCAACCCTGTGCGGCGTACCTCAGGGTCGAGCGGGTGATCGGCGGTGTAGATCTGTACGGCCGGACCGATCTGGCAGTCGGCACCGATGCGCACGGGCAGCACGTCGAGGATCACGCAGTTGAAGTTCATGAAGGTGTTGGCACCGACACTGATGTTGTAGCCGTAGTCGCAATAGAATGGCGGGCGGATCACCGCCCCTTCGCCAACCTGGGCGAAATGCTCGACCAACAGGCCATGGCGCGCGTCGTTGAGCAGCTCGACGCTGGCGTTGTAACGGTGCATCCAATGCTTGTTGGCGATCTGTTCGGCCTGCAGTTCAGGACAGCCGGCGTGATAGAGCTGGCCGCTGAGCATCTTCTGTTTTTCGCTGAGAGCCATGCAAACTCCTTTCAGGACTAGTCTCAGTTCGCGATTGCGCCGATGATCGGACCACAATTTCTGCCCGAATGCACAAGGAGTTTCAATGAAGCGCAGCCTGACCCTGCTGGCGGTGGTGATCGCCGTGGCCGCCGGCACCGGTTACTGGTACGTGCAGGGCAAGCTGCCACAGCGGGATGGCGAGGTGGCGCTGGCGGGGCTGCAAGCGCCGGTCAGCGTGCGCTACGACGATCGCGGCGTGCCGCATATCCAGGCACGCAACGAACCTGACCTGTACCGCGCCCTGGGCTACGTGCACGCCCAGGATCGCTTGTTCCAGATGGAGATCATGCGCCGCCTGGCCCGGGGCGAGCTGGCCGAGATCCTCGGCAGCACGCTGTTGCCCACCGATACCCTGTTCCGCAGCCTGCGCATCGGTGAGCAGGCCGAACGCATGCTGGCGCGCCAGGACCGGCAATCCCCCGCCTGGCTCGCCCTGCAGGCCTACCTGGAGGGCGTCAACGCCTGGCAGGCCAGCCACCCCAAGCCCGCGGAGTTCGATCTTTTGGGCATCGCCCCGCGCCCTTTCACCGCCGAGGACACCCTGAGCATCGCCGGCTACCTGGCCTACAGCTTCGCCGCGGCCTTTCGCACCGAGCCTGCACTGACCTACATCCGTGACCGCTTGGGCCCTGAATACCTGGAGATCTTCGACCTCGGCTGGCAACCCGACGGCGCCCTCTCCACGCCCCTGGCCGATGCCGACTGGCGCAGCCTCGAGCACCTGGCACGCCTGAGCCACGAAGCCCTGGGCAATGCCGCCCTGCCCCAGTTCGAAGGCAGCAACGCCTGGGCGGTGGCCGGCAGCCGGACCCGCAGCGGCAAGCCCCTGCTGGCTGGCGACCCACACATCAGCTTCGCCGTGCCGGCGGTGTGGTACGAGGCCGAGCTGTCGGCGCCGGGCTTCGAGCTGTATGGCTACTTCCAGGCCCTCAACCCCTTCGCCCTGCTGGGCCACAACCGTGACTTCGGCTGGAGCCTGACCATGTTCCAGAACGACGACGTCGACCTGGTCGCGGAACAGGTCAATCCACAGGACCCCGACCAAGTCAGGGTCGATGGCCAATGGCGAACGCTGGAAAAGACCACGCAACGAATCGCGGTAAAGGGCGAGGCGCCGGTCAGCATCACCCTGCGCCGCTCGCCCCATGGCCCTGTCGTCAACGAGGTGCTCGGCGAGACGGCCGGCCCCACGCCGATCGCCATGTGGTGGGCATTCCTGGAAACCGAGAACCCGATCCTGGACGGCTTCCACCAGCTCAACCGCGCCGACACCCTGGACAAGATGCGCGAGGCCGCGGCGAAGATCCAGGCACCTGGGCTCAACCTGGTCTGGGCCAACGCCCAGGGCGACATCGGCTGGTGGGCCGCGGCGCAACTGCCGATCCGCCCCGATGGGGTCGATCCGGCGTTCATCCTCGACGGCAGCAGCGCCCAGGCCGACAAGCTCGGTTTCTACCCGTTCAGCGTCAATCCGCAGCAGGAGAACCCAGCCAGTGGCTATATCGTCTCGGCCAACTACCAGCCGCCAGCCGTGATCCCGGTGCCGGGCTACTACAACCTGCCCGACCGTGGCCGCCAGCTCGATCGTCACCTGGCCGACCCGCAAGTGAAATGGGACACGCAGAACAGCCAGGCCCTGCAACTGGATACCGCCACCGACTATGGCCCCCGCACCCTGGCACCACTGCTCGGCACCCTGCGCACGGTCGCCGCGAACGACGAGGAGCGCGAGCTGGTCGAGCAACTGGCAGCCTGGCGCGGCGACTATCCACTGGACTCCACCAGCGCCACACTGTTCAACCAGTTCCTCTACGAGCTGGCGTTCGCCGCCCTGCACGATGAGCTGGGCGATACCTGGTTCCCGGTGTTGATCGGCACCCGTGCCATCGATGCCGCCCTGCCGAGGCTGGCCGCCAACCCGGATTCGCCCTGGTGGAACCTGCGGGGCGCCAACGAGCGAAGCGATCGCCAGGCCATCGTGCGCCTGGCCTGGCAACGCAGCCTCGCCCACCTGCGCGACAGCATGGGCAAGGACCCGACCCGTTGGCAGTGGGGCAAGGCGCATACCCTCACCCACAATCACCCGCTGGGGGCGAAGAAGCCACTGCACCTATTGTTCAACGTCGGCACCTTCGCCGCGCCGGGCACCCACGAGGTGCCGAACAACCTGTCGGCGAAGATCGGCCCGGCGCCCTGGCCGGTCAACTATGGCCCCTCGACCCGCCGCCTGATCGACTTCGCCGACGCAGGCCAGGCACTGACCATCAACCCGGTCGGGCAAAGCGGTGTGCCCTTCGACAGGCACTACGACGACCAGGCCGAGGCCTACATCGAAGGGCGTTACCACAAGGCCCGACTGGGGCCGATCCCGGCGCACAGCACCTTGCGGCTGGTGCCGACGGCAGGGGCGGCGTCCGGGCAGTGAAGCCTTACCCTGGGAATCGCCTGACGATGACTGTCATTTCTACCAGTAGCCGTGGCGCAGCGGTACGGCTACTTTTCCTTCTTCCCCTCTCTCGGTAAGGAAGCGTCCATGCGCAAGCAATTCGTAGAAATCGACGGAGCCAGGATGAGCTACGTCGACCAAGGCCAAGGCTTCCCCGTGGTGCTAGGCCACAGCTACCTGTGGTCGGCCGCCATGTGGGCGCCGCAGATCGAACAACTGTCAAAGCACTTCCGGGTCCTGGTGCCTGAACTCTGGGGCCATGGCGACTCGGAGGCGCCACCGGCCACGACCACCGACATGAGCGCGCTCACCCGTCAGCACGTGGCCTTCCTCGATGCGTTGGACATCCAGCGATGCCACCTGGTGGGCCTGTCGGTCGGCGGCATGTGGGGCGCGCCATTGGCCATCGAACATGCCGAGCGGATCGATCGACTGGTGCTGATGGACACCTACCTGGGTGCCGAACCGGAGGAGACCCGGCAGAAGTACTTCGCGCTGCTCGACATGGCCAGCGCGGCGGGTGAGTTCACCGATCAGTTGCTCGACATCATCGTGCCGATCTTCTTCCATGCCGGTGGGCAGACCGTTCCACACATCCGCGAACGCTTCCGTGCCGAGCTCAAGGCCAGTAGCGCCGAAGCCATCCGCAACAGCCTCGATCCGCTGGGCCGGGTGATCTTCGGGCGCCCGGACCTGTTGTCTCGCTTGGGCGAGCTAGCGGCCGAGCGTACCATCGTGCTCTGCGGCGACCAGGACATTCCAAGGCCGGCGCATGAGTCCAACGAGATGGCGCGGCTCATCGATTGCCTGGCGGCGCAAATTCCATGCGCCGGGCATATCTCCTGCCTGGAGAACCCGCAGGTCGTGAGTGATTTCCTGCTGAACTGGTTGCCACGCAATCGCTAGCGGTTGATCCACTGGGGCTGCTTTGCAGCCCCCGGGGAACATCCCCTGTCTCCGGCCCTACGCTCCCAGGCTTGGTACCCTCGCTCAATTCCTTGCATATGCATGTCGAGCGCCTGCACCGACGGGTAACCGCAAATTTCCTTTGTTTGCTCGGGATTTTTCCTGCAAAAGCCGCCTCAAACAGTTTTCGAACTGTGGCCTGCATGGCCCATCCAAGAGCAACCAGGACGATAGCGATGAACAGCCCCAGCACACCGGCTTCGAACGAACAACTCCAGTGGTTGCTGGCCTTGCGCAAGGCCCTTGGGGAGCAGCGCTGAACTGGGGCTGCGTTGCAGCCCTGCTGTTCTGTGCACCGCACAAACGAAAACGCCGACGCAAATGCGTCGGCGTTCTTTGATGGGCAATGCCGTGGCGATCAGAACGCCGGCAGTACCGCACCGCTGTACTTCTTCTCGATGAATGCCTTCACTTGCGGACTGGTCAGCGCCTTGGCCAGCTTCTGGATGGCGTCGCTGTCCTTGTTGTCCGGGCGGGCCACCAGGAAGTTCACGTAAGGCGAGTCGCTGCCTTCGATCACCAGGGCATCCTTGGCCGGGTTCAGGCCGGCTTCGAGTGCGTAGTTGGTGTTGATCATGTCCAGGTCGACCTGGTCCAGCACGCGCGGCAGCATGGCCGATTCCAGCTCGCGGAACTTCAGCTTCTTCGGGTTCTCGGCGATGTCCTTGGGCGTGGCCAGGGCATTCTTCGGATCCTTCAGGGTGATCAGGCCAGCCTTCTGCAGGAGCAGCAGGGCACGGCCACTGTTGCTGCCTTCGTTGGGGATGGCGACGGTGGCGCCTTCCTTCAGCTCGTCCAGGCTCTTGACCTTCTTCGAGTAGCCACCGAAAGGCTCGACGTGCACGCCGATCACGGTTTCCAGGTGGGTGCCCTTGCCCTCGTTGAAGTTCTTCAGGTACGGCAAGGTCTGGAAGTAGTTGGCGTCCAGGCGCTTCTGGTCGACTTGCACGTTGGGCTGGACGTAATCGGTGAAGACCTTCACTTGCAGGTCCACCCCTTCCTTGGCCAGGGTCGGCTTGATCAGCTCGAGGATCTCGGCGTGGGGTACGGGGGTGGCAGCCACCACCAGTTTCTCGGCCGCCTGGGCCAGGCCAGTCAACGACAGGGCGGCAGCCAGGGCGGTGGTCAGCAGGGTTTTCTTCATGGCGATCCTTGTATCAAGCTGGGGCCATCGGGGATGGCGAAGTCGGTTGCTCACCGCTATCTGCAGGAGCGTGAAGCGGACGATACCGGGAATTTTTATTCCGTAACAATATCTTTTGCTTAGCTGCTTATTCCAAAAACAAAAAGCCATTACGGCTTTTGCTTATGACCGACTTCGCGCCGCTCTAGCGCGCGGGTTCCTCCAGGCTGGCCAGGGATGCCAGCAGGATCTGGCGCAGGGTCGCCAGGGTTTCCGGTTCGCGGCTGCGCCCCAGTTGCGCCAGTTGGCCGGCCAGGCTGGCCAAGGGCGTTGTGTCCGGCAGGTCCAGGTGCTCGGGCAGGATCTGCTCGCCGTCGCTCACCAGCAGGGCGAAATGGATGACGTTTTCCAGCTCGCGGGTATTGCCTGGCCAGGCATGGGCTTCCAGGGCCTGCTGGGCCGGCTCGCTGATCAACGGCACCGCGCGGCCCAGGCGCGCACTGTAGATGCCGACGAAGTATTCGGCCAAAGGCAGGATGTCGCCCACCCGCTCGCGCAGGGCCGGCAGTTCCAGTTCGCCTTCGCGCAGGTAGAGGTATAGTCGCTCGTTGAAACGCCCGGCACGCACGGCCTGGGCCAGGTCGATGCTGGTGGCGGCGACCAGCCGTACATCCACCGGCTGCGGACGCTGGGCGCCTACCCGGGTGACTTCACGGTTTTCCAGCGCCGCCAGCAGCTTGCCCTGGATCACCAGTGGCAGGTCGGCGATCTCGTCCAGGTACAGGGTGCCGCCATTGGCCGAGCCGAACCAGCCAGCCCGGCTGCTGGCAGTACCGCCGTGGGTTCCGGCGCTGTAGCCGAACAGTTCGGCGTCGGCATAGGTCGGGCTGATCGCCGCGCAACTCACCGAGACGAACAACCCGCTGCGGTCGCTGGCGCGATGCACCTGGCGGGCCAGCAGCTCCTTGCCGGTGCCGGTCTCGCCGCGGATCAGCACCGGCAATGGCTGCGGCGCCAGGTGCTCGAGGGCCTCGCGCAGTTGCTGCGAGCGCGGATCGATGAACACCAGCGCCTTGGCACGGATGCTCAGGGGGCTTTTATCCAGTTCAGGAAAGGTCAGCAAGGGCTGGCCGAAGGTGTTGTGAAATGTCATGACGAACTCCCGCCCAGGGCCGTTGCCGGCCGGGCGTCAAGGCATTCGATGGATAATCGCCGGATCAGGCGCGACGCAGCGCGCGCTGTTCGATCCGACCCTGCAGGCGATAGAGGTAGGCGAAGCCCTGCTCCCAGCGTTCGTGGCCGGACTTGACGTTGATATGCCCAGCGTTGGCCAGCAGCCCCGCCTCGGCGCCCCAGGCCCGGGCCAGGTAAAGCGCCCGCGGTACGCTCACTGCCGGATCGTTATCGGAACTGACCACCTGGCAGGGGAACGGCAAGGCCTGCAGCGGAATAGGTGCGAAGTTGCGCAGGGCCGGCGCGCAGGTTGGCCGCTCGACATCCGCCGGCGCCACCAGCAAGGCCCCGCGTACACGGCGCAACAAGGCTGGGGAGGCCTGGGCAGCCCAATGGGCAACGGTGACGCAGCCCAGGCTATGGGCGATGAGGATCACTGGCGAGCGTTCGGCGGCAATCGCCTGCTCCAACGCCTGCACCCAGTCGTGCCGCTGCGGTGTCAGCCAGTCCTGCTGCTCGACGCGCGCACTGTTGGGCAACGTACGCTGCCAGTGACTCTGCCAATGGTTGTCTGGCGATCCTTGCCAGCCCGGCACAATCAGGTAACGAATCGACTCATTGCGCATGGGGACGCCTCCTGGAAGTTTGCGTGCTTGGGACCAGTATAGGGAGGCGAATATATTCGTAAAGGAATAATAAGATATTTATTAATAACTTTTTATCTGAAAGCTTGCAGCTAAAAAAGAAGGGCCATCCCCTGCCAAGAGATATGGCCCTGAAGCACTTGCCTGAAGAGGGGTGGGCGGATCAGCGCGCGGTAATCACCGCCAGCTTGGTGATCCCGGCGCGTTCGATGGCCGCCATCGCCCGCGCCACCTCGCCGTAGTTCACGCCGTCATCGGCCTGCAGCTGCACACGCAGCTCGGCGTCCTTGTCCTTGGCGGCCTTGAGGTGGGTTTCCAACAGGTCGGGCTGGATCTCGTCCTTGTTGATGAACAACTTGCCATCGCCGTCGATGCTCACCACCAGCGGGTCCTTCTGCTCCACCGGCGCCACGGCCTCGGTCTTGGGCAGGTTGATGGGGATAGCGTTGGTCAGCAGTGGCGCCGTGACGATGAACACCACCAGCAACACCAGCATGACATCCACCAGCGGCGTGACGTTGATTTCACTGAGGACTTCGTCGCTGTCCTGGGTCGAGAACGCCATGTCAGGAGGCCTCCTTCACCGGCTGGGTGAAACCGGCCTGGGGCTTGTGCGCGGTCGGGTGCACCAGCACGCGGAAGGCGCTCTTCTGGGCCAGGCTGTAGAAGTCGTGGGCGAAGTCGTCGAGGTCGGCAGCGGTCAGCTTGAGGCGCCGGAGGAAGTAGTTGTAGACCAGCACCGCCGGCACCGCGACGGCGATCCCCACGCCCGTGGCCACCAAGGCTGCGCCGATCGGGCCGGCGACGGTCTCCAGGCTGGCCGAGCCTGCCGCGCTGATGCCCTTGAGCGCTTCCATGATGCCCCACACGGTGCCGAACAGGCCGATGAAGGGCGAGGTGCTGCCGATACTGGCAACCACCGCCAGGCCAGTCTCCAGAGAGCGACGCTCGCGAACGATCTGCTGGCGCAGGGCACGCTCGAGGCGGTCCTGGTGATTGATGGCGTGGCTCAGGTCGTTGGCCTGGCCCGGCTCGCCAACGGCGATGGCAGCGTAGCCGGCCTGGGCCACACGGGCGGCAGGGCCTGGCAGTTCATGACTGGTCGGCGCAGCCGAGTCCAGGCTGGAGGCCGCCCAGAACTGCGCATGGAAGCGCCTGTCCTGGTTCTTCAGGCGCACGAACTGCGCCACCTTGACCAGGGCCAACGCCCAAGTGACGACGGAGAAGCCGACCAGCAGCCAGATGACTGCGCTTTCAACGGATTCGAGGGGGGATGCCAACAGGCTCATGATGATGTCTTCCTATGTTCGGCCGAGGGACGCGGGTTAACGAAGCTTGAAATCGATGGGCACGCTGACCCAGCCGGCCTGGGCCACATCGCCCTGCTTGGCCGGCACGAAGCTCCAGCGCTTCACGGCAGCCAGGGCGGCGGCGTCCAGTGCCTGGCGACCACTGCTCTTTTGCACCTGGATTTGCCCGGGCTTGCCGCTGGCCAGTACCTCGACGCGCAGCAGCACGGTGCCCTCCCAACCACGACGCAAGGCCATCTGCGGGTATTCCGGCGCCGGATTCTTCAGGTAGGCGGCGTTGGCCGACGGCGGCGTGACCGGTGCCGGTGCGGGCGGCGCCGGCGGCGCGGGGGCCGCCACGGGCGGGGCAGGAGGTGCCTCGACCGGCTTGGGCTTGGGTTGGGGCTTGGCCACCGGCTTGGGTGCAGGCTTCGGTTTGGGCTTGGCTGCAGGCTTGGCCGCCAGCTCGTCGACCACCGGCGGTGGTGGCGGTTCGACGACCGCCGGGGCCGGTGCGGGCGGTGGTGGTTCGACCACGGGCGGCGCAGGTGCGGCGAACTCGATGGTCATGGGGGGAACCTGCGGCGGCACCACCGGCAGCTGCGTTATCGGCTTCTGGCTGATCCAGTAGGCGGCGGCACCGTGCAGGGCCAGGACCAGCAGCCCCAGCGCCAGCTTGTCGCGACGCTTGAGGCCGCTGACCGGTGTGCGTTGCAGGCGCGCGTGCGACAGTGGCAGACGAAGCGCCCGTCCAAGCTCGACCAGGTCGCCTGGCGCCGGGCGCCACGGCTGGTCGTAGGCCCTGACGGCCGTCTGGACATTACCCATCGATAACACTCCTGGGGTGTTGATTCATGGCTGAATCATCGGTGCCAGAGGCTTATCTCTGAAAGTAATGTTTAAACTTAAAAAATAGAACTTTATTGAATATTAATTTTCATGATTTACCGCTGAGCCGCGTCATTCAAGGGCTGCAGCGGGGCAGCGGAATCGCGATGCAGCGTGGGCATGCGAAATATTCATGCAAGGCATCGATGCCGGCGAGAGGAACTGGTGAGGAGCTGGCTTGCCAGCGAAGGGCTGCAAAGCAGCCCCTAGCCCTCTCAACCTGACGGTCGATCAAATATCCACCACCTTCTGCCAGACCTTCGGCCGGAAGAACAAGGTCTCTCCGCGCGCCAGCCCCGTCAGGCTGTCATGGTCCTTGACCACCTCGGCTTCGATCAGCTCGCTCTGCCCCGGCACCTTGAGGGTGACCCGGGTAGTCGCCCCCAGCGGGCGGATGTCGCGAACCTCGGCGGCATGGTGGCCTTCGGTCTCATGGCGCGACAGCGACACCTCGTGGGGACGGAACAGCACATGATGGTCGTCGCTCAGGCTCAACCGGTTGGAATCGCCCAGGAAGTGATAGACGAAGTCGTTGGCCGGCTTCTCGTACACCTCGCCGGGCGAGCCAATCTGCTCGATCACGCCCTTGTTCATCACCACGATACGGTCGGCCACTTCCATCGCCTCTTCCTGATCGTGGGTCACGAACACCGAGGTCAGGTTGATGTCCTCGTGCAACCGCGCCAGCCAGCGGCGCAGCTCCTTGCGCACCTTGGCGTCAAGAGCCCCGAACGGCTCGTCGAGCAGCAGTACCTTGGGCTCCACCGCCAGGGCGCGGGCCAGGGCGATGCGCTGGCGCTGGCCACCGGAAAGCTGCTCGGGGTAGCGGTCGGCGAGCCAGTCGAGCTGGACCATGTTCAGCAGCTCATGCACCTTCTCGGCGATCTTGCGCTCGCTCGGGCGCTCACCCTTGGGCTTCATGCGCAGGCCGAAGGCGACGTTGTCGAACACGCTCATGTGGCGGAACAAGGCGTAGTGCTGGAACACGAAACCGACGTTGCGGTCACGCACGTCATGGCCGGAGACATCCTCGCCATGGAACACGATGTTGCCCTGGTCCGGGGTCTCGAGGCCGGCGATGATGCGCAGCAGGGTGGTCTTGCCGCAACCGGAGGGGCCAAGCAGGGCCACCAGCTCGCCACTGTTGATGTCCAGGTTGATGTTGTCCAGGGCCTGGAAAGTATTGAAGCGCTTGCTGACGTTACGAACTTCGATCGACATGAATTATTCCTCCGCTGCGCCGTGGCGCAGGCGGTCAATACGGGATTCGCTCCACTGCTTGAGCAGCAGGATGAACAGCGCCAGGATCAGCAGCAGGCTGGCCACGCTGAAGGCCGCGACGTGGTTGTACTCGTTGTAGAGAATCTCGACGTGCAGCGGCAAGGTGTTGGTGACGCCACGGATATGCCCGGATACCACCGACACCGCGCCGAACTCGCCCATGGCCCGAGCGGTACACAGCACCACGCCGTAGATCAGGCCCCACTTGATGTTCGGCAAGGTCACGTGCCAGAACATCTGCCAGCCGTTGGCGCCGAGCAGGCGTGCGGCTTCTTCTTCCTGGGTGCCCTGCTCCTGCATCAGCGGGATCAGCTCGCGGGCGACGAAGGGCACGGTGACGAAGATGGTCGCCAGGACGATGCCCGGCAGGGCGAAGACGATCTGGATGTCGTGGTCCTGCAGCCATGGCCCGAGCAGGCCCTGGGCGCCGAACATCAGCACGTAGACCAGGCCGGCGATCACCGGCGAGACCGAGAACGGCAGGTCGATCAGGGTGACCAGCACGCTCTTGCCGCGAAAGTCGTACTTGCTCACGCACCAGGCGGCGCAGACACCGAACACCAGGTTCAACGGCACCGAGATGACCACCGCGAGCAAGGTGAGCCTGAGCGCCGCCAGGGCGTCGGGTTCGAAGATCGCCTCGAAGAAGGTGCCAAAGCCGTTCTTCAAAGCCTGGGACACCACGATGAACAGCGGCAACAGCAAGAACAGCGCGAACACCAGCCAGGCCAGGCCGACCAGTACGCGCCGCGAAGTGGCGCTGCTACGGCGGGCGGCATTGGCCGCGGCGGCGGCGCCAAGGAATGACGAAGACATTACCGGGCCTCCTTCAAGGGGTTTCGATGCGCCGCTGCAGCAGGTTGATCAGCAGCAGCAGGATGAAGGAAACCACCAGCATCAGCACGCCGATGGCGGTGGCGCCGGTGTAGTCGTACTGGTCCAGCTTGACCATGATCAGCAGCGGCAGGATCTCGGTCTTCATCGGCATGTTGCCGGCGATGAAGATCACCGAGCCGTATTCGCCGACACCCCGGGCGAAGGCCAGGGCGAAGCCGGTCAGCCAGGCCGGCAGCAGCGCCGGTGCCAGCACGTGGCGGAACACCTGCAATGGCCTGGCCCCCAGGCAGGCGGCGGCCTCCTCGACCTCGCGGGGGATGTCGGCGAGTACCGGCTGCACCGTGCGCACCACGAACGGCAGGGTAACGAAGGTCAGCGCCAGGGTGATGCCCAGCGGCGTGTAGGCGATCTTGAAGCCAAGGTCGGTGGCGAACTGGCCGACCCAGCCGGCGGGCGCGTACAAGGCAGTCAGGGCGATGCCGGCGACGGCGGTGGGCAGGGCGAACGGCAGGTCGATCATCGCGTCGATGATCTTGCGCCCGGGGAAGTCATAGCGCACCAGCACCCAGGCCAGCAGGGTGCCGATCACGCCATTGATGAGGGCGGCGGCCAGGGCGGTGCCGAAGCTCAGCTTGAGCGCGGCGAGCACCCGTGGTGCGCTGACGATGCTCCAGAACTGCTCCCAGGTGAGCTGCGCGGCATGCACGAACATGGCGGCCAGTGGTATCAGCACGATCAGGCTGAGATACACCAAGGTGTAGCCCAGTGTCAGCCCGAAGCCGGGTATGACGGGGGAAATACGACGTGACATAAAGGTCCCTGGTTGAACGCACGAAGCCCGGGACGCGTCCCGGGCCCATGCAGGCTACTGAAGGGTGAAGCTCGTGTCGGGCAACAATATCACTGTGCCTGGTAGATCTGGTCGAACACGCCACCGTCATTGAAGAATTTCGGTTGTGCAGTCTTCCAGCCACCGAAGTCCTTGTCGATGGTCACCAGTTCGAGTTTCGGGAACTGCTTGGCATATTCGGCGGCGACCTTCTCGTCACGCGGACGGTAGAAGTTCTCTGCCGCGATCTTCTGCCCGGCGGGGCTGTACAGGTGCTTGAGGTACTCGGTGGCGATCTCGGTGTTGCCTTTTCTCTCGGCGTTCTTGTCGACCACGGCCACCGGCGGTTCGGCGAGGATCGACAGGGACGGCACGACGATCTCGAACTTGTCGTTGCCACCGTCTTCCTTCAGTGCCAGGAAGGCCTCGTTCTCCCAGGCCAGCAGGACATCGCCCTGGCCGTTGTTGACGAAGGTGATGGTCGAACCACGGGCGCCGGTGTCCAGTACCGGCACGTGCTTGAACAGTTCCTGGACGTATTCCTTGGCTTTTTCTTCGCTGCCGCCGGTCTTCAGGCCGTAGGCCCAGGCGGCGAGGAAGTTCCAGCGGGCGCCGCCGGAGGTCTTGGGATTGGGGGTGATGACCGAGACGTCCGGCTTGACCAGGTCGCCCCAGTCCTTGATGCCCTTGGGGTTGCCCTTGCGCACCAGGAACACGATGGTCGAGGTGTAGGGCGTGCTGGCGTCCGGCAGGCGTTTCTGCCAGTCCTCCGGCAGGGTCTTGCCGAGCTTGGCGATCTCGTCGATGTCACCGGCCAGGGCCAGGGTCACCACGTCGGCACGCAGGCCGTCGATCACGGCACGGCCCTGCTTGCCGGAGCCGCCATGGGATTGCTGGATCTTCACCTTGTCACTCGGGTGGGACTGCTGCCAGTGCTTGATGAATTCGGCGTTGTACTGCTGGTACAGCTCGCGGGTCGGGTCGTAGGACACGTTCAGCAGTTCGTAGTCCTTGGCGATCGCGGAACCGGCAAAAACGGCACTGGCCAGGGCGGCCAGGGCATAACGGCGGATGGACATGGTGAAGCTCCCGATTGGCATTTTTTCTAGTTGGAAGTGATGCAGTGTCAGCCGGACTTGTTGCCCGGCTGTTGCAGGCGGAACTTCTCCTTGCGCTCGATCTGCACCACCTGGGCGTTATGCACGGTGATCTCCACCGCGCCGAAACGCAGATCCCGCAGTGCGCTCTGGATCTCACGCAGAATGGTGGCTTCGTCCTGGCCGTCGATGCTACGCACAGATGCACTCATGCTCGTTCTCCTGTGAATGAGGGCGCCGGGCAGAGGAAGGGGTTTGCGCCTGGCTTGAGGGCAATCTTAGAGAGCGGTATTTATTCTGAAAAATACTGTTTAAGAATTTTTATATAACCAACCGTCATTGGATGTGAGAGGCCTGGGCTGTTTTGCAGCCCTGGCCGGTCTTCAGCCTTGCGTCTCTGGCTCGCGGATCTTGTACCAGGCCACGTACAACGCCGGCAGGAACAGCAGCGTCAGCAGCGTTGCACTGATGATGCCGCCGATCATGGCGTAGGCCATCGGCCCCCAGAACACCTCCCGGGCGATCGGGATCATGCCCAGGCTGGCCGCCGCTGCCGTGAGCAGGATCGGCCGACGCCGGTGGTTGGTCGCCTCCATCACCGCATCCCAGGGGGCGTACCCCTGCGCCTCGAACTCGTCGATCTGGGTCACCAGGATCACCGAGTTGCGGATGATGATGCCAATCAGCGCGAGGATCCCGAGGATCGCCACGAAGCCCATCGGCGTCCCCGTGGGCACCAGCGCCAGGACCACGCCGATCAGCCCCAGCGGCGCCACGCTGACCACCAGGAACAGCTTCTGAACGCTGTGCAGCTGGATCATCAGGAAGGTCGCCATGAGGAATAGCATCAGCGGGATGACCTTGGCGATCGGCCCCTGGGCCTTGCTGCTCTCCTCCACCGTACCACCGGTGGCCACCTCGTAGCCGACCGGCAACTGGCTGGCGAACGCGTCGATGCTGGGCTTGAGCTGGGCCACCAGGTCGGTGGGCTGGATGTCGCCGTTGACCGAAGCCTTGATGGTGATGGTCGGCTTGCGGTCGCGCCGCCAGACCAATGGTTGCTCCTGTTCGTAGCGCACGGTGGCGAAGGCCAGCAGCGGGATGGACGTGCCGTTGGGGCTGACGATCTGCAGGTTCTGCAGGGTGTCGGGCGAGCCACGCTCGCTGTCCTCGGCGCGTGCGATCACGTCGACCAGGTAGATAGTGTCGTTGACCTGGGTGATCGGCACGCCGCTGACGATGCTGTTCATCACGTTGGCCACATCCTCGGACGACAGCCCCAACTGGCGCGCCTTGTCCTGGGCGATCTCCACCCGCAGCACCTTGCCCGGCTCGTTCCAGTCGTAGATCATCTCGCCGATATGCGGGTTGCCATCGAGCAGCGTGGCCAACTCGATGGCATGACGGCGCACCTGGTCGATGTCCTTGCCGCTGACCCGGTACTGGATCGGCCGGCCCACCGGCGGGCCCATTTCCAGCGACTGGACGTTGGTGCCGATGCCGACGAAGTCCTTGCGCAGGCGCTCCTGCAGGCGCGCCATGAGCGCGCCACGGGACTCCAGTCCCTTGCTGACGATCACCAACTGGGCGTAGTAGGGGTTCTGCAACTGCTGGTCCAGCGGCAGGTAGAAACGAATCGCGCCCTGGCCGATATAGGTGCTCCAGCGCTCGATGTCCGGGTCGCCCTTCAGGGTCGCCTCCAGGCGATCGACCACCTTGCGGGTTTCCTCGATCGAGGCATTCTGCGGCAGGTTGAGGTCCACCAGGATCTCCGGCCGGTCCGAGGACGGGAAGAACTGGTTCTGCACGAAACGCATGCTGACCACCGACAGGGCGAACAGCACGATGGTGCCGATCACCGTCAGCCAGCGATGGCGCATGCACCACAGCAGGCCATGCTCGAACGCCTTGCCGACCCGCCCCGCCTCCGCCGCGTGGGGTTTGACCTGGGTGCTGAGGATATGCACGCCCAGCACCGGGGCGAAGAACACCGCCACCACCCAGGACACCAGCAATGCCACGGCGATCACCGCGAACAGGGTGAAGGTGTACTCGCCCGCTGAGCTGGCATTGAGCCCGATCGGCACGAAGCCGGCCACGGTCACCAGCGTGCCGGTGAGCATGGGAAAGGCGGTGGAGGTGTAGGCGAAGGTCGCCGCCTGCTCCTTGCTCTCACCCATCTCCAGGCGGGTGACCATCACCTCCACGGTGATCATCGCATCGTCCACCAACAGGCCCAGGGCGATGATCAGCGCGCCCAGGGAAATCCGCTGCATGGTGATGCCGCTGTACTCCATGAACACGAAGACCATGGCCAGCACCAGCGGGATCGAGCAGGCCACCACCAGGCCGGCACGAATGCCGAGGCTGACGAAGCTCACCACCAGGACGATCACCACCGCCTCGAACAGCGCACTGGTGAAGCCGCCGACTGCCTGCTTGACCACCACCGCCTGGTCGGACACCGTGTGCACGCCAATCCCTACCGGCAGCTCGCCGATGACGCTGTCCATCTTCGTCTTGAGCAACTGGCCGAACACCTCGATGTTGCCGCCGGCCTTCATGCCGATGGCCAGGCCGATCGCGGTCTGGCCGTTGTAGCGGAACATCGGTGACGGTGGATCGGCATAGCCTCGCTCGATGTCGGCGATGTCGGCCAGGCGGAAGAAACGGTCGTTGATACGCAGGTTGACGCCTTCCAGGTCTTTCTCCGAGGCGAACTGGCCGGTGGTGCGCACGGAGATGCGTTCGGGCCCGGCCTCGATCACCCCCGCCGGGGTCACCGCGTTCTGCGCTTGCAGCGCCTGCATGACCTGGCGCTGGTCGATCCCCAGGGCCGCCAGCTTGCGGGTCGAGAAGTTCAGGTAGAGCACTTCGTCCTGGGTGCCGATCAGCTCGATCTTGCCGATGTTGGGGACATCGCGGACCTCGGCACGCACCTGCTCCACATAGTCGCGCAGTTGGCGCAGGGTCAGGCCGTCGGCGGTGAAAGCGTAGATCGAGCCGAACACGTCGCCGAACTCGTCGTTGAAGCCCGGCCCCTGGATGCCCTGGGGAAACGCGCCACGGATGTCCTGGATCTTCTTGCGCACCTGGTACCAGATGTCCGGAATGTCCTCGGCCTTGGTGGTGTCGCGCAGGTAGACGTAGACGGTGGACTCGCCCGGGCGGGTGTAGCTCTTGACGTAGTCGAGCGAATCCAGCTCCTCGAGCTTTTTCTCGATGCGGTCGGTGACTTGGTAGAGCGTCTCGTCCTGGGTCGCACCGGGCCAGCGGGTCTGGATCACCATGGTCTTGATGGTGAACGAAGGGTCTTCCTCGCGGCCCAGGTTGAAGTAGGAGAACACACCCATCAGCAGGCCAACGAACATCAGGTACCAGACGAAGGACTGGTGCCTGAGGGCCCATTCGGACAGGTTGAAGCTTCCTTTCATCGCGCGTCCTCGTCGAAGGTGACCTTCTGGCCAGACTTGAGGCTGTTGACGCCGGCGGTGACCACCCGCTCGCCCGGCTGCACGCCGGAGGCCAGGACGATACGCTTGGCGCTGCGCTCGATCAGGGTGACGTCACGGGTGGCCACGGTCTTTTGCTGCGGGTCGACCACCCACACCTGGGTCTTGCCGTCGCGCTCGAGCAGCGCGGTGCTCGGCAGTTCGCTGCGAGGGGAAACCGCCGAGGTCAGGGTGACGCTGATCGCAGTGCCCAGGTGAAAGGCATCGGGGGTACTGGCCAGGGTCAGGCGGGCGCGCCGGGTACGGGTGGTGGCGTCGGCCTGGGGCTCCAGCTCGCGCAAGGTCGCGGTGGTGTGGATGCTGGGCTCGAGCTGCAAGGCGACGGTGAAGGTCAGGTCCTTGCGCAACTGTTCGGCCAGGTGGATCGGCAGGTCGATCACGGCCTCCTTGACGTCCGGCCGCGCCAGGGTGACCACCGCCTGGCCGGCGCTGACCGTCTGCCCGGCCTCGGCCTGCCAGGCCGTCACCACCGCCGCGTGGTCGGAGCGCAGGGTGCTGTAGTCGAGCTGGTCGCGGGCCTGGCTGACTGCCGAGCGCGCCTGCTCCAGGGAGGCACCGGTGGTCTTCAGGTCTGTCTGGGCGATGTCCAGCTGGGCCTGGGCGCCGACGCCACGGTCGTACAACTGCTGCTGGCGGCGTGCGTTGGCCTGGGCATTGATCCACTGCGCCTGGACCCTGGCCAGGTCGCCCTCGGCGGCGCGCAACTGGTTCTGCTGGTCGGTCGGGTCGAGGGTGGCCAGGGTGTCGCCTGGCTTCACCTGGGTGCCCACGTCCACCCAGCGCCGGGCGATGCGCCCGGACACGCGAAAACCCAGGGTGCTTTCGTAGCGCGCCTGGATGCTGCCGGCGAAGCGCCCCAATTGCGCCTGTACCTGGGGTTCGACGAGCGTGGACAGCACCGGGCGCACCGGTTCGGTGTTTTGCTCATCGCTGCTGCACGCGGCCAGCAGCAAGGCAGCGCAGAACATCGGCAGCAGGCGCTTCATGGATCGCCCCCTTCATCCTGGGTGTCGACCTTTTCCACCTGCATGCCCGGATGCAACAACTGGCCGCCACGGACCACCACGGTCTCGCCACTCTTGAGGCCACCTGCGATCACCACCTTGCCGGTCAGGTAGCGCGACACCTGGACCTTGCGCAGCTCCACCTTGTCGCCCTCGCCCACCACCCATACCGCAGGCTCGTGCAGCGCCTTGGTCAGGGCCGACCAAGGCAGCTCGACGCTCGGCCGCCCCTGGGAACTGGCCGTGGCGGTCACCGGCGAGCCCAGGCGCATGCCCGGCGGCACGTTGCGCAGGCCCACCTTGACCTGCACCGTACCGCTCTGGGCGGAAACGGTCGGGGTGATCTCGCGGACATGCCCCTCGGCACGGACACGCGGATCGTCCAGCAGGCTGACGATCACGCCCTCATCGCTCGCCGGCGCCACCAGCAGGGACTCGTAGACGTTGAACACCGCGTCGCGATCGCCGTCGCGGGCCAGGCTGAAGATCGGCATGGTCGCCTGCACCACCTGGCCGACCTCGGCCTGGCGCGCGGTGATCACGCCGTCCGCCTCGGAAACCAACGCGGTATAGCCCAGTTGCTCCTGAGCGTTGGCCAACTGCGCCTGGGCGGCCTTCAGAGCGCTCTGGCTGCTGCGCAGGGCGGCTTCGGCGGCGTCGTATTCACTCTGGCTGGTATAGCCCTTGGGCAGCAGTTTCTGCTGGCGCACGAAGGCGGCGCTGGCCTGGGTGACCCGCGCCTGCTCGGCGAACACCTCGGCCTTGGCCGAGTCGACGTTGTTCTGCAGGTCCTTCGGGTCCAGGCGCGCCAGCACCTGGTTGGCCTTGACGTGGTCGCCCACATCGACACTGCGGGAAATGATCTTGCCGCCCACGCGAAACGACAGGTCGGTCTGGACCCGCGCCTGGACATCGCCGGTCAAGGTCACCCGGGCTGCGAAATCGGTGGGCTCGACCCGCAGGACACCGACCCTGGGCAGCGCTGGCGTGCTCTCTTCCCTGCTACAGCCCGACAGCATGTACGGCAGCACCAGGCAAACGACCAACAGCAGACGCGTCAACGTCATGCAGGCTCCTTGTTTGCGCGCAATGATTCGAGGGATGCGACTGTTAGCGTAGATCAGGGTTCGATAAACAGCACTGGGGCGGTGTGTTCGAGGCGAGGTGGGGCAGTCAGGCGGGGACGTTGTCATCCTGGGGCCGCGAAGCGGCCCCAGGAAGTGGATCAGGCGGATGCTGCAGCCGGTGGGCGCTGGCCCTCTGGCTGGCGCCACTCGCCGGCGGCACTCTCCTCGATCGCCTGCTGGATCGCCCGGCGGCGACGCTCTTCGGCGCGGCGGCTGAAATACCAGACCAGGAAGGTCATCAGCGATACCGACAGCAGGATCAGGCTGGCCACCGCGTTGATCTCAGGCTTCACGCCCAGGCGCACGGCAGAGAACACTTCCATCGGCAGGGTGGTCGAGCCCGGACCGGACACGAAGCTGGCCAGTACCAGGTCGTCCAGCGACAGGGCGAACGACATCATGCCGCCCGCCGCCAGCGACGGGGCGATCATCGGGATGGTGATCAGGAAGAACACCTTCCACGGCTTGGCCCCCAGGTCCATGGCCGCTTCCTCGATGGACAGGTCGAGCTCGCGCAGGCGCGCCGACACCACCACCGCCACATAGGCCGCGCAGAAGGTGGTGTGGGCAATCCAGATGGTGACGATGCCGCGCTCCTGGGGCCAGCCGATCATCTGGGCCATGGCCACGAACAGCAGCAGCAACGACAGACCGGTGATCACCTCGGGCATCACCAGCGGCGCGGTGACCAGGCCGCCGAACAGCGTGCGGCCCTTGAAGCGGGTCACCCGGGTCAGCACGAACGCCGCCAGGGTCCCCAGCGCCACCGCGGCGACCGCGGTGTAGCAGGCGATCTCCAGCGAGCGCATCACCGAACCCATCAGCTGGGAGTTGTCGAGCAGGCCGACGTACCATTTCACCGACCAGCCGCCCCAGACCGTCACCAGCTTGGAGGCGTTGAACGAGTAGATCACCAGGATCAGCATCGGCAGGTAGATGAACAGCAAGCCGAGCACCAGCATCAATGTGGAGAAACTGAAACGCTTCATGCCCTGCCCTCCATTTCCTTGGCCTGGCTGCGGTTGAACAGCAGGATAGGCACGATCAGGATCACCAGCATCACCACCGCCAGGGCGGACGCCACCGGCCAGTCACGGTTGTTGAAGAACTCCTGCCACAGCACCTTGCCGATCATCAGGGTTTCCGGGCCGCCGAGCAGCTCGGGGATGACGAACTCGCCCACCACCGGGATGAACACCAGCATGCAGCCGGCGATGATGCCGTTCTTCGACAGCGGCACAGTGATCTTCCAGAAGCTGTTGAAGGTGCTCGAACCCAGGTCCGACGCGGCCTCGAGCAGGCTTGGGTCGTGCTTCACCAGGTTGGCGTACAACGGCAGGATCATGAACGGCAGGTACGAATAGACCACGCCGATGTACACCGCCAGGTTGGTGTTGAGGATCTGCAACGGCTGGTCGATCACCCCGAGCCACAGCAGGAAGCTGTTGAGCAAGCCGTTGTTGCTGAGGATGCCCATCCAGGCATAGACGCGGATCAGGATCGCGGTCCAGGTCGGCATCATGATCAGCAGCAACAGTACGGTCTGGGTTTCCTTGCGTGCATTGGCGATGGCGTAGGCCATGGGGTAGCCGATCAACAGGCACAGCAGGGTGCTGAAGAAAGCGATCTTCAACGAGCCCAGGTAGGCCGAGATGTACAGTTCGTCCTCGGTCAGCAAGCCGTAGTTGGCCAGGTTCAGCACCAGCTGCACCTTGTCCTCGACGTAGCTGTAGATCTCCGTGTAGGGCGGGATCGCCACGTCGGCTTCGGCGAAGCTGATCTTCAGGACGATGAAGAACGGCAGCATGAAGAACAGGAACAACCAGATGAACGGCACACCGATCACCAGGTGGCGCCCCTGCGGGGTGACCTTGTTGAGTGCTCGCTTGAGCTTGCGGATGTTCATGAGCGCAGTACCACGCCGCTGTCGTCTTCCCACCAGACGTACACGTCGTCGCCCCAGGTCGGCCGGGTACCCTGGCGCTCGGCGTTGGCGACGAACGACTGGACGACCTTGCCGGTGGGCAGCTCCACGTAGAACACCGAGTGGCCGCCCAGGTAGGCGATGTCGTGGACCTTGCCGCGCGACCAGTTGTGCTCGCAGGTCGGCTGCTCGGTGGTGACCAGCAGCTTCTCCGGCCGCAGGGCATAGGTGATGCGCTTGTCCTCGACCGAGGTCGTGACGCCATGGCCCACATAGATGTTGCGCTCGAGCTCCGGCGAGGCGATCAGCGCGTGGCCCTCGGCATCGTCGACCACTTCACCCTCGAACAGGTTGACGTTGCCGATGAATTCGCAGACCAGGCGGCTGGTCGGGGTCTCGTAGACGTCCACCGGCGAGCCGATCTGGGCGATCCAGCCCAGGTGCATGATGGCGATGCGCTGGGCCATGGTCATGGCCTCTTCCTGGTCGTGGGTCACCATCACGCAGGTCACGCCGACCCGCTCGATGATCTCGACCAGTTCCAGTTGCATCTGCGAGCGCAGCTTCTTGTCCAGCGCGCCCATGGGTTCGTCGAGCAGCAACAGCTTCGGCCGCTTGGCCAGCGAACGGGCCAGGGCCACACGCTGGCGCTGGCCACCGGAGAGCTGGTGCGGCTTGCGCTTGGCGTACTGGGTCATGTGCACCAGCTTGAGCATCTCGGCCACGCGGGCGTCGATCTCGGCCTTGGGCATCCTGTCCTGTTGCAGGCCGAAGGCGATGTTCTGCGCCACGGTCATGTGTGGGAACAGGGCGTAGGACTGGAACATCATGTTGATCGGCCGCTCGTAGGGCGGCATGTCGGTGATGTCGACACCATCGAGGAAGATCCGCCCTTCGGTCGGGCGCTCGAAGCCCGCCAGCATGCGCAGCAAGGTCGATTTGCCGGAGCCGGAGCCACCCAGCAGGGCGAAGATCTCGCCCTTGCTGATTTCCAGGGACACATCGTCCACAGCTACCGTTTCGTCGAACTTTTTCGTGACCCGATCGATCTTGACCAGCACCTGCTTGGGCTGCTGGCTACCCTCGAGGGCTTTCTTATAGGCTCCGGAGGCAACTGCCATGAATGAAACTCCCAACAAGATTTTTATGCCCGCACACCCTGTCGCTGCAGGGCGCGCGGCGGCTCTGGATTGTTATTTGCCCGACTTGACCTTGGTCCAGCTGCGGGTCATCAAACGTTGTACCTTGGGTGGCAACTCGGCATTGACGAACATCTTGTCCAGTACTTCCTGCGGTGGGTAAACCGCAGCGTCAGTCCTCACATCCTGGTCCATCAGGTCGCCAGCCTTGGGGTTGGGGTTGGCATAACCGACGTAGTCACTGACCTGGGCGATAACCTCAGGCTTCAGCAAGTAGTTGATGAAGGCATGGGCCTCCTTGGCGTTGCTGGCATCCTTGGGGATGGCCAGCACGTCGAACCAGAGGTTGCCGCCTTCCTTGGGAATGGCGTAGGCCAGCTTCACGCCCTTGCCGGCCTCTTCGGCGCGGGCCTTGGCCTGGAATACATCGCCGGAGAAGCCGGCGGCGACGCAGATGTCGCCGTTGGCCAGGTCGGTGATGTACTTGGAAGAATGGAAGTAGGTCACGTAGGGACGCACGGCCAGGAGCTTCTCCTCGGCCTTCTGGTAGTCCTTGGGGTCGGTGCTGTTGGGGTCCAGGCCCAGGTACTGGAGGACCGCCGGCAGCATCTCGTCGGCCGAATCGAGGAAGGCCACGCCGCACTTGGCGAGCTTTTCCATGTTCTGCGGCTCGAACAACACCGCCCAGGAGTCGATCGTGTCGGTGCCCAGCGCGGCCTTGACCTTCTCGACGTTGTAGCCGATACCGTTGGTGCCCCACAGGTAAGGCACGGCGTACTGGTTGCCCGGATCGTTCTTCTCGAGGCGCTTCATCAGCGCCGGATCCAGGTTGGAATAATTGGGCAGCAGGCTCTTGTCGAGCTTCTGGAAAGCGCCCGCCTTGATCTGCTTGCCGAGGAAATGGTTGGACGGCACCACCACATCGTAGCCGGTACGGCCGGCCAGCAACTTGCCTTCCAGGGTTTCGTTGGAGTCGAAGACATCGTACTTGGCCGCGATACCGGTTTCCTTCTGGAAGTCGGCAAGGGTCGTCGGGCCGATGTAGTCGGACCAGTTGTAGATGTGCACCGTAGGCGCTGCTTGGACGCCGAATGCCAGCGTCAGACCCGCTCCAGCCATCATGGCCTTGCGAAATATGGAAATAGACAAGTGGGTGGTCCTCTCAATCAGTGCCTGTGACGGCGCGAAGCGGCCGTACACGCAAAACCGGCGCGCAACTTACCTTCGCGGCATCGATGCCGCAAACTTATTTGCCTCACATCGCCTCTGGGCCGGGAAGCCCCGGCCCAGAGGGCCCGCGACGGGCTTACTTGCCCGACTTGATCTTCGTCCAGCTGCGGGTGATCAGACGCAGGGTGCCTGCATCCTGGTCGCTGATCGCATACAGCTGCTTCTTCACGTCATCCGAGGGGTAGATGCTCGGGTCGCCGGAGATTTCCTTGTCCACCAGCGGGGTGGCCGCCTTGTTGCCGTTCGGGAAGCGCACGGCATTGGTGATCTCGGCCATGATTTCCGGCTGCATCAGGAAGTCCATGAACTTGTAGGCGCCTTCGACGTTCGTGGCGTCCTTGGGGATGGCGACCATGTCATAGAAGGTACCGGCGCCTTCCTTCGGAATGACGTATTCCAGCTTGACCTTGTCGCCGGCCTCGTGGGCACGGGCCTTGGACTGCTCCAAGTCGCCCGAGTAGCCGACGGCCACGCAGATGTTGCCGTTGGCCAGGTCGGAAATGTACTTGGAGGAATGGAAGTAGGTGATCGACGGCCGGACGCTCAGGAACAGCTCCTCGGCGGCCTTCAGGTCCTGCTTGTCCTTGCTGTCGGTCGGCTTGCCCAAGTAGTGCAGGGCCGCCGGGATCATCTCGGTCGGAGCATCGAGGAAACTCACGCCGCAGCTCTTGAGCTTGGCGATGTTCTCCGGCTTGAACACGGCATCCCACGAGTCGATCTTGTCCACGCCCAGCGCGGCCTTGACCTTCTCCGGGTTGTAGCCGATGCCGATGGAGCCCCACATGTAGGGGAAGGCGTACTTGTTGCCCGGGTCGCTGGCATCACCGACGGCCTTGAGCAGGTCTTCGTCGAGGTTCTTCCAGTTCGGCAGCTTGGAGCGGTCCAGCTCCTGGTAGACGCCGGCCTTGATCTGCTTGGCCAGGAAGTTGTTCGATGGCACGACCACGTCGTAGCCGGACTTGCCCGCCAACAACTTGGCTTCGAGGGTCTCGTTGCTGTCGAAGACGTCGTAGACCACCTTGATGCCGCTCTGCTTCTCGAACTTGGCCACGGTGTCCGGGGCGATGTAGTCCGACCAGTTGTAGACGTGCAGCACCTTGTCGTCAGCCTGAACAGCGGTCGCCATGACACCCATCAGGGCCGTGGCCAGCAGCGTCTTGCCCATTTTCTTCATGCGTAATGCTCCAGAATTTATTATCAAGCCATCTGTTCAGCAGCCAAGATCCCACGGTGCAGCGCTGGGCGACTGAAACAGCCGCTAGTCTGGCAAGTTACAAGGCGCTGTTTCAAGGAAAGCAGGGCCTTGTAACCGCTTAATGTCACTTCGCTAGCGTAGCAGGCGGTCAGCGGACCGCTTCGAGCGTCAGGTCCAGGCATTTGCGCGCCTTTTCCACCAGCTCGTCGACCTCCTCACGGCTGATCACCAGAGGCGGTGCGATGATCATGGTGTCGCCCACCGCACGCATGACCAAGCCGTTTTCGAAGCAGAAATTACGGCAGATCATGCCCACGCCCTTGCCTTCGTAGCGGCTGCGGGTCGCCTTGTCCTTGACCAGCTCGATCGCGCCGAGCAGGCCCAGGCCGCGTACCTCGCCCACCAGCGGGTGGTCCTGCAGCTCACGCAGACGCTTTTGCAAATAGGGTGCCGTTTCCGTGCGGGCACGCTCGACGATCTTCTCGTCGCGCAGGATACGCAGGTTTTCCAGGCCCACCGCGGCCGCCACTGGGTGACCGGAGTAGGTGAAGCCGTGGTTGAAGTCGCCGCCCTCGCTGAGCACCTGGGCCACGGTGTCACGCACGATCACACCGCCCATGGGGATGTAACCGGAGGTCAGGCCCTTGGCGATGGTCATCAGGTCGGGTTGCAGGTCGTAGTAGTCGGAGCCGAACCACTCGCCGGTGCGGCCGAAACCGCAGATCACTTCGTCGGCGACGAACAGGATGTCGTACTTGGCGAGGATCTCCTTGATCTTCGGCCAGTAGGTCTCGGGCGGGATGATCACACCGCCAGCCCCCTGGATCGGCTCGGCGATGAAGGCGGCGACCTTGTCCTCGCCGACTTCCAGGATCTTCTTCTCCAACTGCTCGGCGGCCCAGACCCCGAATTCGTCCGGGGTCATGTCGCCCCCTTCGCCGAACCAGTACGGCTGCGGGATGTGCACGATGCCTGGGATCGGCAGGCCGCCCTGCTCGTGCATGCCGCTCATGCCACCGAGGCTGGCGCCGGCCACGGTGGAGCCGTGGTAGCCGTTGACCCGGCCGATGATGGTCTGCTTGCCCGGCTTGCCCTTGAGCGCCCAGTAGTGGCGCACCATGCGCAGCACGGTGTCGTTGCCCTCGGAGCCGGAGCCGGTGAAGAACACATGGGTCATGCCCTTGGGCGCCACGTCGGTGATCGCCTTGGCCAGCTCCAGCGCCGGCGGGTGGGCGGTCTGGAAGAACAGGTTGTAGTACGGCAGTTCGCGCATCTGCTTTTCGGCCGCCTGCACCAGCTCTTCACGGCCATAGCCGACCGCCACGCACCACAGGCCCGCCATGCCGTCGAGGATCTTGTGGCCCTCACTGTCCCACAAATGCACGCCCTGGGCCTTGGTGATGATGCGCGGCCCCTTCTCCTTCAGTTGCTTGTAGTCGCTGAAGGGAGCCAGGTGGTGCTCACCGCTCAGGGTTTGCCATTCACGGGTTTGCGGGTTGTTGACGCTCATGTGCTTCTCCGTTATCCGACAGCCGCGCTCCTGCGGCCCCAGGGTTGATCAGACGGCAAACAGCAGGAACTCGCGCTCCCAGGAGCTGATTACCCGTTTGAAGTTTTCATGTTCCGCCCGCTTGGTGGCGACATAGCCGGTGATGAATTTCTTGCCCAGGTACTGGTCCAGGGCCCGGCAGTTCTGCATGCGCTCCAGCGCATCCTCGATGGTCAGCGGCAGGCGCAGGTTACGCCGCTCGTAGCCCCGCCCCTGGACCGGCGCGCTGGCACCGATGCCTTCGACCATGCCGATATAGCCGCACAGCAGGCTCGCGGCGATGGCCAGGTAGGGGTTGGCGTCGGCGCCCGGCAGGCGGTTCTCCACGCGGCGGTTCTGCGGGCCGGCGTCCGGTACGCGCAGGCCGACGGTGCGGTTCTCTTCGCCCCATTCGACGTTCACCGGTGCCGAGGTGTCTGGCAGGAAGCGGCGGAACGAGTTGACGTTGGGGGCGAACAGCGGCAGCGCCTCGGGAATGAACTTCTGCAGGCCGCCGATGTGGTTGAGGAACAGCTCGCTCATGCTGCCGTCCTCGTTGGCGAAGATGTTCTTGCCGGTGGCGACGTCGACCACGCTCTGGTGCAGGTGCATGGCGCTGCCCGGCTCGCCGGTCATGGGCTTGGCCATGAAGGTGGCCGCCACGTTGTGCTTGAGCGCGGCCTCGCGCATGGTGCGCTTGAACACCAGGATCTGGTCGGCCAAGTGCAGGGCGTTGCCATGACGGAAGTTGATCTCCATCTGCGCCGTGCCGTCTTCATGGATCAGGGTGTCGAGGTCCAGCTGCTGCAGCTCGCACCAGTCGTAGACGTCCTCGAACAGCGGGTCGAATTCGTTGGCGGCCTCGATGGAGAACGACTGGCGCCCGGTTTCCGGACGACCGGAGCGGCCCACCGGCGGTTGCAGCGGGAAGTCCGGGTCTTCGCTGCGCTTGGTCAGGTAGAACTCCATCTCCGGCGCGACGATCGGCTGCCAGCCCTTGTCGGCATAGAGCTTGAGGACTTTCTTGAGTACGTTGCGCGGCGACAGCTCGACCGGGTTGCCCTTCTTGTCGTAGGTGTCGTGGATCACCTGGGCGGTCGGCTCGATCGCCCAAGGCACGAGGAACACCGCGTTCTCGTCGGGGCGGCAGATCATGTCGATGTCGGCCGGGTCCAGCAGTTGGTAATAGATGTCGTCGTCGACGTAGTCGCCGGTCACGGTCTGCAGCAGGACACTCTCGGGCAGGCGCATGCCTTTTTCGGCGATGAACTTGTTGGTAGGCGAGATCTTGCCGCGGGTGATGCCGGTCAGGTCGCTGATCAGGCATTCGACTTCGGTGATCTTGTGCTCTTTCAACCAATCGGTGAGCTGGTCGAGGTTGTTACTCATAAATACCTCAGGAGGTAATGTGGCCCGGCCGGCGAAAGCCGGGCGCCGCTGACGCCTGGCGTCGGTCAAGGGGGTTGCCGTGCGACCCGAACGGCCGCGGCAGACCCGTGCCTTGATTCTGGATGGAGTGGATTGCTAAAGCAAAAACCCCCGCGCAGGACGACAGTGGATACACGCCAGTGGAGTGCGTCCGGGCAGAACTCGAAGGGCAGATGAGCGAAAAAGCGTGCAGTAAACTGCTACGAAAGGAGGATGGGCTGTACCCGCCGTCAATTATTGCGGCCAGAGCGCTCACGCGATCGGCGATGCGTGCGAAGCCCTTGCGGCAAGTGACGGAAATACCTGACTGCGCGGCGCAGGCGGCGCTTTCAGGTCGCGGCAGGCGGACCATGTGACCCTCGTATTATTGTGTTCTGGGTTGAGACCGAGCTTAGCCTTGTTCATTTTTTTACACAACACCTCTGTAAAAAATAAAACACGTTAAGCCCGAGATAGCCCTTCCACGGCAAAATAGCGGATAATGGCACGCCCCTATATGCAGCAAATCTGCCGTCGATGTGCCATTTCAGGGCATCATGGGGCTGGCTTGACTTCACCTGGTCTTTCGGATTGACTGGGCTTGCAAGCCCCCCTTGATTGATATTTTTAACAACAAAGGTGTTGCATCATGTCGGTACCCCCGCGTGCCGTTCAGCTTAACGAAGCGAACGCGTTCCTTAAGGAACATCCCGAGGTTCTCTACGTTGACCTTCTGATTGCAGATATGAATGGTGTGGTGCGTGGCAAACGCATCGAACGCACCAGCCTCCACAAGGTTTACGAGAAAGGCATCAACCTGCCCGCCTCCCTCTTCGCCCTGGATATCAACGGTTCCACCGTCGAGAGCACAGGCCTTGGCCTGGACATCGGCGATGCCGACCGCATCTGCTACCCGATCCCCGGCACCCTGTCCAACGAACCCTGGCAGAAGCGCCCCACCGCCCAGCTGCTGATGACCATGCACGAGCTCGAAGGCGAGCCGTTCTTCGCCGACCCGCGCGAAGTGCTGCGCCAGGTGGTGAGCAAGTTCACCGACATGGGCCTGACCATCTGCGCGGCGTTCGAGCTGGAGTTCTACCTGATCGACCAGGAGAACGTGAATGGCCGTCCGCAGCCGCCGCGCTCGCCGATCTCCGGCAAGCGCCCGCAGTCGACCCAGGTCTACCTGATCGACGACCTCGACGAATACGCCGACTGCCTCCAGGACATCCTCGAAGGCGCCAAGGAACAAGGCATCCCGGCCGACGCCATCGTCAAGGAAAGCGCCCCGGCGCAGTTCGAGGTCAACCTGCACCACGTCGCCGACCCGCTCAAGGCCTGTGACTACGCGGTGCTGCTCAAGCGCCTGATCAAGAACATCGCCTACGACCATGAGATGGACACCACCTTCATGGCCAAGCCCTACCCGGGCCAGGCAGGCAACGGCCTGCATGTACACATCTCCGTGCTGGACAAGGATGGCAACAACATCTTCACCAGCGAGGATCCCGAGCAGAACGCCGCGCTACGTCACGCGGTCGGCGGTGTGCTCGAGACCCTGCCCGCGTCCATGGCGTTCCTCTGCCCGAACGTCAACTCCTACCGCCGCTTCGGTGCGCAGTTCTATGTGCCGAATGCGCCGAGCTGGGGCCTGGACAACCGTACCGTGGCCCTGCGCGTGCCGACCGGCACCCCGGACGCCGTGCGCATCGAGCACCGCGTGGCCGGCGCCGACGCCAACCCGTACCTGATGATGGCCGCTGTCCTGGCCGGCGTGCACCATGGCCTGACCAACAAGGTCGACCCAGGCACTCCGATCGAAGGCAACGCCTACGAGCAGCTGGAGCAGAGCCTGCCGAACAACCTGCGCGATGCCCTGCGTACGCTGGACGACAGCGAGATCCTGAACAAGTACATCGATCCGAAGTACATCGACATCTTCGTCGCGTGCAAGGAGAGCGAGCTGGAGGAGTTCGAGCATTCGATCTCCGACCTCGAGTACAACTGGTACCTGCATACCGTGTAAACGAAAACGCCGCCCCCAGATGTGGGAGCGGCCTTTCGCGACACAAGGCCGCTCCCACACAGAAACCGCGCTACAGGCTACTTACAGGGGCTTCTCGAAGATCTTCGAATTGCGCTGGTAGTTGTACAGCGACGCCCGCGCCGCCGGCAGCCGCTCCACGCCACTGGGCGCGAAGCCACGCTCGCGGAACCAGTGGGCGGTACGGGTCGTCAGCACGAACAAGGTCTTGAGCCCAAGCTTGCGCGCCCGGCTCTCGATCCGCTCGAGCAACTCGTCCCCCCGCCCACCATGGCGATACTCCGGGTTCACCGCCAGGCACGCCAACTCCCCCGCCTCGGAATCGGCGATCGGGTACAACGCCGCGCAGGCGATGATCATGCCGTCACGCTCGACCACGCTGAACTGCTCGATCTCCCGCTCCAGCACCTCGCGCGAACGCCGCACCAGGATGCCCTGCTCTTCCAGCGGGCTGATCAGCTCCAGCAGGCCGCCGACATCCTCGATCGACGCCTCGCGGACGATCTCGAACTGCTCCTGGGCCACCAGGGTGCCGCCGCCATCACGGGTGAACAGCTCGGTGAGCAGCGCACCGTCCTCGGCATAGCTGACGATATGGCTGCGCGCCACGCCGCCCTTGCAGGCCTCGGCCGCAGCGTCCAGCAACTCGCCCTGGTAGTCGCTGCCCAGGCGCAGCAGGTGCGGTGCGACCTGCTGCGGACGCAGCTCGCGCACCAGCTTGCCGTGCTCGTCGAGCAGGCCCGACTCGGCACCGAACAACAGCAGCTTGTCGGCTCCCAGCTCGATGGCGGCGCGGGTCGCCACGTCCTCGCAGGCCAGGTTGAAGATCTCGCCGGTGGGCGAATAGCCCAGGGGCGACAGCAGCACGATGGAGCGCTCGTCCAGCAGGCGGTTGATGCCCTTGCGGTCGATCCGCCGCACCTCGCCGGTGTGGTGATAGTCGACCCCTTCGAGCACGCCGATCGGCCGGGCGGTGACCAGGTTGCCGGCGGCCACCCGCAGGCGCGAGCCCTGCATGGGCGACGCCGCCATGTCCATGGACAGGCGCGCCTCGATGGCGATGCGCAGGGCGCCCACCGCATCGATCACGCATTCGAGGGTCGCCGCGTCGGTGATGCGCATGCCGCGGTGGTAGTGCGGGGTCAACCCGCGGGCGGCCAGGCGGCTCTCGATCTGTGGACGAGAGCCATGCACCAGCACCAGCCGCACGCCGAGGCTGTGCAGCAGCACCAGGTCATGGACGATGTTGCCGAAATTGGGATGCGCCACCCCATCGCCGGGCAGCATGACCACGAAGGTGCAGTCGCGATGGGCATTGATGTACGGGGAGGCATGACGTAGCCAGTTGACGTATTCGGGCATGACGGGGCCTGTGGATAAGTGAACGGAGAACGGCGAAACGGACGCGGTTCAAAATCATCGTCGGAACAGGCTTGCGGTCACGCGCGCTCTCCTCTAGGCAGGAACGAATCAGGTCAATGGGCGTTTAGCTCAGGCAATAATGCCGGATCAGGTCACGCAATAGACGTACGGTAGGCTCGATTCGTGACATTTCCAGGTATTCGCCCGGCTGGTGGGCGCAGGCGATGTCACCGGGACCGAGCACGATGGTCTGGCAACCGAGTTGCTGAAGATAAGGCGCTTCGGTGCCGAAGGCCACCGCTTCGGCGCGATGGCCGGTCAGACGTTCGGCCAATTGCACCAGCTCGGCATCGGCGGCCTGCTCGAACGGCGGCACCTCGGGGAACAGCGGCGCATAGTCGATCTGCACCTCGAAACGCTCCGCCACCGGCACCAGCTTCTCGCGGATCGCCGCACGCAACTGCTCGGCGTCCATGCCCGGCAAGGGGCGCAGATCGAACTCCAGGGCACACTGGCCGCAGATACGGTTGGGGTTGTCGCCACCGTGGATGCAACCGAAATTCATCGTCGGCGTCGGTACCGTGAACTGCGGGTTGCGATAGGTCTGCTGCCATTGCTGGCGCAGCCCCATCAGCTCGCCCATCAGCGCATGCATGGCTTCCAGGGCGCTGCGGCCCAGGCTCGGGTCCGACGAGTGGCCACTGCGACCAAGGACCTCGATGCGCTCCATGAGAATCCCCTTGTGCATGCGGATCGGCCGCAGGCCGGTAGGCTCGCCGATCACTGCCGCACGCCCCAGAGGCTGCCCGGCCTCGGCCAGGGCGCGGGCGCCGGACATGGAGCTTTCTTCGTCGCAGGTGGCGAGGATCAGCAGCGGTCGCTTGAAGCCATGCTCCAGCAAGGGCCTGACCGCCTCGATGACCAGGGCGAAGAAGCCTTTCATGTCGCAACTGCCCAGGCCTATCCAACGGCCATCGACTTCGGTCAGCGTCCACGGGTCGCTGGCCCACAAATTCGGGTCGCAAGGCACGGTATCGCTGTGTCCGGCCAGCACCAGGCCGCCCGGGCCGCTGCCACGGCTGGCCAGCAGGTTGAACTTGCCCGGCGTGACCTGGCGGATTTCGCAGGCGAACCCCAGGTCGCCCAGCCAGCTGGCCAGCAGATCGATGACCTGGCGGTTGGACTGGTCCAGCGCAGGCTGGGTACAACTGACCGAGGGGGCGGCGATCAGGGCGGCGAACTGGTCTTTCAGCGACGGCAAGGGCATGCACGTTCTCCTCGGAATCGTTGCCCATCATAGCAACGCACGCCCGTCCCCGGGCAAGCTGACGGCCCGCCCCCAGCAGTAAACCCACAGTGCGCAAGCGACTCCTGTAAACTGCCTGGCAACGATGCCCTCTCCTTCGAGCCTGCGATGCACAAAGAAACCGAACTCAAGCTCCGTGCCAGCCGCGAAACCCTCGCCGCGCTGCGCGAGCACCCCTTGCTGAAAAAGCGCAACAAGTCCGGCTGGCAGACCCGCGAGCTGCTCAACCAGTACTTCGACACCCCGGCCCGCGACCTCGCCGCCGCCCGCGTCGCCCTGCGCCTGCGCCGCGACGGCGAGGTGATCATCCAGACCCTCAAGTGCCGTGGCCAGAGCGTGGCCGGCCTGTCCGAGCGCAACGAGTACGAATGGTACCTGGACAAGGTCAAGCTCGACCTGAAGAAGCTCGACGACAGTTGCTGGCCGGCGCAATTGGCCGACCTGGACAAGAAGACCATCAAGCCGCTGTTCACCACCGACTTCACCCGCGAATACGCCGAGATCGCCTGGGGCCGCGGCAAGGCCAAGGTGGTGATCGAGGCCGCCCTCGACCAGGGTTTCGTCATCGCCGGCAAGCGCAAGGAAGCGATCAGCGAACTGGAGCTGGAACTGCGTGAAGGCGCCCCCGAAGCCCTGCTGGAGCTCGCGGCGGAGCTGGCCGCCAGCCTGCCGCTGATGCCTTGCGACATCAGCAAGGCCGAGCGCGGCTACCGCTTGCTCGAGCCCGACAGCTACGAATTGAGCCTGCCGAGCACCCAGCTGGACGCCGAGATGGCGCTGGACGACGCCTTCGCCGCCCTCGCCTGGCAGTTGCTGGGCAGCAGCCAGCGCCTGGCCGAGCAATACCGCCACAACGGCCACTGGCGCCTGCTGCAGGACTGGGTCGGCTGCCTGGTCGAACTGCGTGCCCTGGTCGGCAGCCTGGGCCAGGCTGCGCCACGGACCAGCACCCGCACCCTGCGCACCAGCCTCGATGCCCTGCTGGAAGACTGGCGTCCACTGGTACAAGCCGGCAACGACGACGAGGACGTGCGCCGCGCCGCCCCGGAGCAGTTCGCCGAGGAGCTGGAAGACACCCGCTGGGGCCAGTTCTCCCTGGAGACCTCGCGCTGGCTGCTGGCTCGCGCCTGGACCGCCGAACGCACCGGCCGCGGCGAGCGCCAGGGCAAGGCGCAACTGGCCAGCTGGCTGCTGCACCTGCTCGCCGAGGAAGCCCGCGCCCTGCAGTTGCCACTGTATGCCCAGCGCCCGGAAGACCTGGCCGAGCAACTGCCACGTATCGAGCGCCTGCAGGCCTGGCTGCACCATGCCCGCCAGGTGGTCGAGGCGCCGCAGCTGGACCGTCTCTATGGTGAGCTGAACAAGCTGCACCAGTTGGCCGAACGGCCACTGTCGGATGAGTTGCTGGAAGCCCGCGTCGAGCAGGCACGTCTGGTGGACAAGAGCCGCGCCTGGAAGCACCTGCTCAAGGCTTGAGCCACCCGGGGCCGCCGAAGCGATATTGGGGCTGCTTTGCAGTCCCAACTGGCGGCATCACCGCCCCAGCGGCAAGCTGGTCGTGGACTTGATCTCCGACAACGCGACGATCGAGTTGACTTCCTGGATCCCCGGCACATTCGACAGTTTCTCGAAGAAGAAACGCTCGTAAGCCTCGATGTCCGAGGTCACGATGCGCAGCAGGAAGTCCACCGACCCCATCAGCACATAGCACTCCAGCACCTCTGGAAAGCCCCGGATCGCCTCGGTGAACTCGGCGAAGTTGGAGCGCCCGTGGGCGTTGAGCTTCACTTCGGCGAATATCTGCGTGTTCAGGCCGACCTTCTTGCGATCGAGCAGGGTCACCTGGCCACGGATCACCCCTTCCTCCTTGAGCCGTTGGATACGCCGCCAGCACGGCGATTGCGACAGGCCCACGCGCTCGGCAATCTGCGCGCTGGACAGCGAGGCGTCTTCTTGCAGCAGCGCCAGGATGCGTCGGTCGTAGGCGTCCAGCTCACCTTGCATGAATGATTCTCCAATCTGCCTAATGGCGAATAGATCTATCTGCCCAATAGGCAAATTGATGGAATCATAGCGAAAAAATACCCGCCAAGGCGTGCAAGAATTTCTCCCTCACCGATGGAGACCGGCATGAACGCACTCGAACGGCCCGACACCCCGCACCGCACCGACACCTGGGCCGCCAGCGCCGTCCACTGCACCGTGCACTACCGCCTGCAGGCCGAAGCCGAGCCAGACAGCCTGTGCCGGGTGCTCAACCTGTTCGCCTTGCAGTTCCTCACGCCACATCGCGTCCAGGTCAACCAGCGGGATGACCTGCTCGACATCGAAGTGGGCGTCGACGGCCTGAGCTGGCACCGGGCCGAGGTGATCGCGCAGAAGCTGCGCAACCTGGTGTGCGTGGGTGACGTCAGCCTGGAGAACATGCCGAAGATGGTCGAACTCGCGGCGGGCTGAACTCATCGCGCAAGGCCCGTGCCGCAAGATCCGGAAACCCTTTGCCAGCGCGCATCTGCTTCCCCCCGGCTAGCCTTCCCCAGGACACCTACACCTGGCACGGACGCCGCCATGTATACCGACCAACACCATGCCCTGGACCTTAATCGCCTGCTCGACGCCCTGCTGGCCGAGCGACGCCTGGACGCCAACGACGTCATGCGCGTGCTCGAACGGGCCGCGAGCCACCCCGACGAACATCCCCTGGAAACCCTCGCCAGCCTGGCCCTGGACGATCGCCAGCAGCCCGGCCAGCGCCTGGACCTGGACAGCCTGGGCCAGTGGCTGGCCGGCAAGGTGGGCCAACCCTACCTGCGCCTCGACCCGCTGCAACTGGAGCTGTCGCAGGTCGCCGGGCTGATCTCCCCTGCCTTCGCCCAGCGCCATGGCATCCTCGCCGTGGCGGTCGATGAACACGGCGTCACCGTGGCCAGCGCACAACCCTGCCAGCGCGACTGGGAAATCGACCTGGCCCGCAGCCTGGGCAAGCCGATCCGTCGCGTGCTGGCCAACCCGGTGCAGATCCGCCAACTGGGCCAGACCTTCGTGCGCCTGGCCCACTCGGTACAGGGCGCGCAATACCAGGCCACTGGCCTGGGGGAGCTGGAGCAACTGCTGGAGCTTGGCAAGCGCCAGGCCGAAGCCAGCGCCGACGATGCCCATATCGTGCACATCGTCGACTGGATCCTGCAGTACGCCATCGAGCAGCGCGCCAGCGACATCCACCTCGAACCCGGCCGCGAGCAGGGCCGCCTGCGCTATCGCATCGACGGCCTGCTGCACACCGTCTACGCCTTCCCCGCCGGGGTCACCCTGGCGCTGGTCAGCCGCCTGAAGCACCTGGGGCGCATGGACGTAGCCGAAAAACGCCGCCCCCAGGACGGCCGCCTGAAAAGCCGCCTGCCCGGTGGAAGCGAAGTGGAACTGCGCCTGTCCACCCTGCCGACGCCCTTCGGCGAGAAACTGGTGCTGCGCCTGTTCGATCCGCAACAGTTGCACGAAGACTTCGACAACCTGGGCCTGGATGGCGAACTGCTGCAACGCTGGCAGGCCCTGCTGCGCCAGCGCCAAGGCATCATCCTGGTCACCGGCCCGACCGGTTCGGGCAAGACCAGCACGCTCTATGCCAGCCTCAAGCAACTGGCCACGCCGCAGGTCAACCTGTGCACCATCGAAGACCCCATCGAACGCCTGGAGCCAGCCTTCAACCAGTTGCAGGTCCAGCCTGCGCTGGACCTGGGCTTCGCCAATGGCGTGCGCGCCCTGCTGCGCCAGGACCCAGACATCATCATGATCGGCGAGATACGCGACCGCGAGACCGCCCAGGTCGCAGTCCAGGCCGCCCTCACCGGGCACCTGGTGCTCTCGACCCTGCACACCAACGATGCCTGCGGCGCAGTGACCCGCCTGCAGGAGCTTGGCGTAGCCGACTACCTGATCAAGGCCACCCTGATCGGCGTCATGGCCCAGCGCCTGGTACGCACCCTATGCCAGGACTGCCGGGGCAGTGCCCAGCACGGGGCAGCCTCCTGCCGGACCTGCCGGAGCACCGGCTATCACGGCCGCACCGGCCTGTTCGAGCTGCTGCTGCCGGGCGAGCGCCTGCGCGCCAGCATCGGCCCCGGCACGGACCTCGCCGCCTTGCGCCAGTTGGCCCTGGCCGAGGGACTGCGCGATCTGCGGCGCTGCGGGGACGAAAAAGTGACTCGCGGCCTGACCAGCCCAGCGGAAGTGCTACGGGTCTGTTCCTGAGGAAAACCCCTTGTATACAGGGAACTTACGTCATCGCGACACGCTCAAAGCGGTCATCCACAGCCCTCACCAACCGAGGTGAAACCATCATGCGTCTTAAAACCGCCATCGCAGTCACTGCCCTGCTCTCGTTACCCTTTGGCTCTGCCCTGGCCGACACCTTCTGGCGCAATATCATCTCGTCAGGCGCGACCACGGCATCGACTTACCTGACGTTCAAGGACCACAAGCTGATCGTTGCCGCCCAGGACGACGCCGGCAGCTTCGTCGCCAGCGACGGCGCGATCCGCGGGCCGTTCCTGGAGGCGGCGATCCGCCAGGTGCGTGCCGACAATCCGGGTGTGCAAGCCAGCGACATGGAACTGGCCAACGCGATCCTGGCCAAGAATGCCGTCGTCGAATAAACCTCCTCGGGCGAGCTTCGAGGTCGCTCACCCTGTAGGCGCGTTGTAATCCTGGGGCTGCTTTGCAGCCCCAAAGCCACTCCCTCAGCGATACGCCTCCACCGGCACGCACGCACAGAACAGGTTCCTGTCCCCATACACATTGTCGACCCGGTTCACCGCCGGCCAGTACTTGTGCTGGCGCACGTGAGCGCTGGGCGCAACGCCCTGCTCCAGGCTGTACGGCCGCTCCCACGGCGCCAGCACGTCGGCCAGGGTATGCGGCGCATGCTTGAGCGGGTTGTCCTCGGCGGGCCAGTTGCCCTCTTGCACCTCGCCGATCTCGGCGCGGATCGCCAGCATGGCCTCGACGAAACGGTCCAGTTCGGCCTTGGACTCGCTCTCGGTCGGCTCGACCATCAAGGTACCCGGCACCGGGAACGACATGGTCGGCGCATGGAAGCCGTAGTCCATCAGGCGCTTGGCCACGTCTTCCTCGGTGATGCCGGTCAGCGCCTTCAACGGCCGCAGGTCGAGGATGCACTCGTGGGCCACGCGCTGGTTGCGCCCACGATAGAGCACCGGGAAAGCCCCGCCCAGCTGGCTGGCCAGGTAGTTGGCCGAGAGGATCGCCACCTCGCTGGCGTCGACCAGTTGCGGCCCCATCATGGCAATGTACATCCAGCTGATCGGCAGGATGCTGGCGCTACCCCAGGGTGCGGCGCTGACCGCGCTGTTGTTCGGGTCCAGGCCCGGCACCGGTACCACCGGGTGGCTGGCGACGAATGGCTGGAGATGAGCGCGCACGCCGATCGGCCCCATGCCTGGGCCACCACCGCCATGGGGGATGCAGAAGGTCTTGTGCAGGTTCATGTGCGAGACGTCGGCGCCGATGTCCGCCGGCCGCGCCAGGCCGACCTGGGCATTGAGGTTGGCGCCGTCCATGTAGACCTGTCCCCCCTGCCGGTGGACCACCTCGCAGATCTCGCGGATACCTTCCTCGTACACACCGTGGGTCGACGGATACGTGATCATCAGGCAGGAAAGCCTGTCCCCGGCGGCATGGGCCTTGGCCTTGAGATCGTCGATATCGACGTTGCCGTCGTCGTCGCACTCGACGATCACCACCTCCATCCCCGCCATCTGCGCCGACGCCGGGTTGGTGCCATGGGCCGACGACGGGATCAGGCACAAGGTGCGCTGGGGCTGGTGGCGGCTGCGGTGATAGCGGGTGATCGCCATCAACCCGGCGTATTCACCCTGGGCACCGGAGTTCGGCTGCATGCAGATGGCATCGAAACCGGTGATGGCGCATAACCAGCGTTCCAGCTCGTCGATCATCGCCTTGTAACCCTGGGCCTGGGCCTCTGGCACGAAGGGGTGCAACTGGGCGAACTGCGGCCAGGTGATGGGAATCATCTCGCTGGTGGCGTTGAGTTTCATGGTGCAGGAACCCAGCGGGATCATCGACTGGTTCAGCGCCAGGTCCTTGTTCTCCAGTTGCTTGAGGTAACGCAGCATCTCGGTTTCGCTGTGGTGCAGGTTGAACACCGGGTGCTCGAGCAAAGGTGTGCGGCGCACCAGAGCTGCGGGAATGCCTTCGGGCAGGGCCTTGTGGTCCAGCTCGGCGATGTCCAGGTCGTGGTCGACGCCGAGGAAGATGTCGAACAGGCGTAGCACCGTTTTTTCCGTGCAGGTCTCGTCGAGGCTGACGCCCAGGTGGCCACGGCCGAGGATGCGCAGGTTGATGTGCGCAGCCTCGGCGCTCTCGATGATGGCCGCCTGGGTGCCGCCCACGTCGAGGGTCAGCGTGTCGAAGAAGTGCGCATTCAGCCGCTTGATGCCCTTTGCCTCCAGCCCGGCGGCGAGGATGAAGGTCAGCCGGTGCACCCGCTGGGCGATCCGTCGCAGCCCCTCGGGGCCGTGGTAGACCGCGTAGAAACCAGCGATGTTGGCCAGCAGCACCTGGGCGGTGCAGATGTTCGAGTTGGCCTTCTCACGGCGGATATGCTGCTCGCGGGTCTGCAGGGCCATGCGCAGGGCGGTATTGCCACGGGCATCGCGGGACACGCCGATGATGCGCCCTGGCATGGCCCGCTTGAACTCGTCGCGACAGGCGAAATAGGCCGCGTGAGGGCCACCGTAGCCCATGGGCACGCCGAAGCGCTGGGTCGAGCCGAGCACCACGTCGGCACCCTGTTCGCCTGGCGGCGTGAGCACCACCAGGCTGAGGATATCCGCGGCGACACAGGCCAGGGCGTGTTGGCCGTGCAACTGGTCGATCAGTGGCCGCAAGTCGCGCACCTCGCCATGGGTGTCGGGGTATTGCAGCAAGGCGCCGAACACCGAGTGCTGGCCCAGGTTATCCACGGAGTCGACGATCAGTTCGAAGCCGAAACCCTCGGCGCGGGTGCGCAGCACCGAGAGCGTCTGCGGATGGCAGTGCTCGTCGGCGAAGAATGCGTTGCTCTTGCTCTTGGCCACGCGCCGGGCCAGGGCCATGGCCTCAGCGGCGGCCGTCGCCTCGTCGAGCAGCGAAGCGTTGGCCAGGGGCAGGCCGGTGAGGTCGATGACCATTTGCTGGAAGTTCAGCAGCGCCTCCAGACGCCCTTGGGCGATCTCCGGCTGGTAGGGCGTATAGGCGGTGTACCAGCCTGGGTTCTCCAGCACGTTGCGCAGGATGACGGTCGGCGTGACGGTACCGTGGTAGCCCATGCCGATCAGGCTGGTCCAGACCTGGTTCTGCCCGGCGTACTCGGCCAGCCTGGCCAGTGCTGCCTGTTCATCCAGGGCGGGCGGCAGGTCGAGAGGGCGATCGAAGCGAATGCCTGGCGGGACGGTCTGCTCGATCAGTTCGCTGCGGCTGGCGACGCCGAGGGCGTCGAGCATGGCCTTCTGCTCCGAGGCGTCAGGCCCCAGGTGACGATGCAGGAAGGGGTTGAGCTCTTGCAGTTGACTCAGGGATGGCGACTGGGACATGGCGACGCTCTCTTCCTAGACCAGGTCTCATGGAGACTTATAAGTCTAGGAAGGGATCGCCAATACCGTGGGAAAACTTACTCGCCTATGGCGGCTTTATAACCGGCGGCGTCCAGCAGGCTGTCAAGTTCAGCAGGATTGCTTGGCTTGAGCTTGAAGATCCAGGCACCGTAAGGGTCGTTGTTCAGCTCTTCGGGGCTGTCCGCCAGCGCTTCGTTCACGGCGATGACTTCGCCCCCCACCGGCGCGTAGATGTCCGACGCGGCCTTGACCGATTCGACGACGCCCGCGGCGTCGCCTGCGGCGAACACCTTGCCCACTTCCGCCAGCTCGACGAAGACCACGTCACCCAGGGCTTCCTGGGCATGGTCGCTGATACCTACGGTCACGCTGCCATCGCTTTCCAGGCGCGCCCACTCGTGGCTTTCGGCAAAACGCAGTTCGGCGGGGATATTGCTCATGTCTTGTATTCCTCGATTGGCTCAGCGGTCGGCCCGCCGGTAATTGTTCAGATCAGGATCTTGCCGTGGCGCACGAAGGTCGGCTTGACCACCCGCACCGGGTACCACTTGCCGCGGATCTCCACCTCGGCGCGATCGCCGGTGGCCATGGGCACGCGCGCCAGGGCGATGGACTTGCTCAGCGTAGGCGAGAAACTACCACTGGTGATCTCCCCTTCGCCAATCCCGGCCACCCGCACCACCTGGTGGGCACGCAGCACGCCGCGCTCCTCGAGCACCAGGCCAACCAGTTTCTCCTGCACGCCGTGCTCGATTTCCGCCAGCAGCCCGGTACGGCCGATGAAGTCGCGCCCGGCCGGCTCCCAGGCGACGCTCCAGCCCAGGTTGGACGTCAGCGGAGTATGGTTTTCGTCGATGTCCTGGCCGTAGAGGTTCATGCCGGCTTCCAGGCGCAGGGTGTCGCGGGCGCCCAGGCCGCTCGGCGCGATGCCGGCGCCGACCAGGTCGTTGAAGAAGGCCGGCGCCTGCTGGCCGGGGAAGATGATTTCCAGGCCGTCCTCGCCGGTGTAGCCGGTGCGGGCGATGAACCAGTCGCCCTCGGCGACGCCCTCGAACGGGCGCAGCTCGCGGATCAGCGCGGCGCGCGCGGCACTGAGCAGGTCGGCGACCTTTTCCCGCGCATGGGGGCCTTGGATAGCCAGGATGGCCAGCTCCGGCCGCTCCACGAACCCGACCGCGAAGCCGGCGCTCTGCGCCTGCAGCCAGGCCAGGACCTTGTCGCGGGTGGCGGCGTTGGCCACCAGCCGGTAGCCGCTTTCGGTACGGTAGGCGATCAGGTCGTCGATGACGCCACCCTGCGCGTTGAGCAGCGGGCTGTACAATGCCTTGCCGGGGCCGTCCAGGCGCGCTACGTCGTTGGCCAGCAGGTGCTGCAGCCAAGGGGTGGCGGCAACGCCATCGACGTCGATCACCGTCATGTGGGAGACATCGAAGACGCCGCAGTCGCTGCGCACCTGGTGGTGCTCCTCGACCTGCGAACCATAGTGCAGGGGCATGTCCCAACCGCCAAAATCGACCATCTTGGCGCCAAGCGCCAGGTGCAGGTCATACAGAGGCGTACGCTGTCCCATGGGTTTCTCCTTCCGGGCGTGGCGAAGCAGCGGTGGGGGGCGACGTCTGTCCGTCATCCGATCTTGTAAGGCCCGCTGCAGCGAATGCCGCGCATTGTAGCTGCAAGGGCGAAGCCTGGCACCCTCAGCGAGGGTGCCCCGGGCGCCGGGCCGAGCGGCGGATCAAGCCGATGACCGGCAACAGGCCGACCAGCACCAGGGTCAGCGCCGGCAACGAAGCCCGTGCCCACTCGCCTTCGCTGGTCATCTCGAAGACCCGGACTGCCAGCGTGTCCCAACCGAACGGACGCATCAGCAAGGTCGCCGGCATTTCCTTGAGCACGTCGACGAACACCAGCAAGGCGGCGCTCAGCGCACCGGGCACCAGCAGCGGTAGATACACCTTGAAAAACAATCTCGCCCCACCGACGCCAAGGCTGCGCGATGCCTCCGGCAGCGAGGGGCGGATGCGCTCGAGGCTGCTTTCCAGCGGGCCGTAGGCCACGGCGATGAAACGCACCAGGTAGGCCAGCAGCAACGCCGAGAGACCTCCCAGCAGCAGTGGCTTGCCGGCGCCACCGAGCCACTTGGAGAGGGGCACCACCAGTTGGTTGTCGAGGTAACTGAAGGCCAGCATGATCGACACCGCCAGTACCGAGCCGGGCAAGGCATAGCCCAGGTTGGCCAGGCCGACACCGGCCCGCACGCCACCGGTCGGCGCCTGGCGCCGGGCGAAAGCCAGCAGCAGGGCCACGCAGACGGTGATCAGCGCCGCCATGGCGCCTAGGTAAAGGGTGTGCAGGACCAGCCCGACGTAACGCTCGTCAAGGTCATGCCGGCCACGCTGCCAGAACCACGCCAGCAGTTGCAGCAGCGGGATGACGAAGGCGCAGGCGAATACCAGCAGGCACCAGCCACTGGCCGCCAGCGCCTTGAAGCCACGCAGGTGATAGAGCGCCTGGCCTCGGGGTCGCTCGTTGCCGATGCGGGTCGCACCACGGGCACGGCGCTCGCCATACAGCACCAGCATCACGACCAGCAGCAGCAGGCTGGCCAGCTGGGCAGCGCTGGACAGGCTGAAGAAGCCGTACCAGGTCTTGTAGATGGCCGTGGTGAAGGTATCGAAGTTGAACACGGCCACGGCGCCGAAATCCGCCAGGGTCTCCATCAGTGCCAGGGCGATGCCGGCTCCGATGGCCGGCCGCGCCATCGGCAGGGCCACCCGCCAGAACGCCTGCAGCGGCGACAGGCCCAGGACCCGCGCCGCCTCCATCAGGCCCTTGCCCTGGGCCAGGAAGGCGGTCCGCGCCAACAGGTAGACATAGGGATAGAACACCAGCACCAGGACGATGATCACGCCACCGGTGGAGCGTACCCGCGGTAGGCGCATGGGCCCGAATACCTCGCGCAGCGCCGTCTGCACGGGGCCGGCGAAGTCGAGCAGGCCGACGAAGACGAACGCCAGCACATAGGCCGGGATGGCGAAGGGCAACATGAGTGCCCAGTCCAGCCAACGCCGCCCAGGGAACTCGCAGAGGCTGGTGAGCCAGGCCAGGCTCACACCCAGCAAGGTCACGCCGATGCCCACGCCAAGCACCAGGGTGAGGGTGTTGTTCAGCAACCGGGTCATCTGGGTGTCGAGCAGGTGCGACCAGATCTGCGTGTCGATCGATTGCCACGAGAGCGCAAGGACGCTCAGGGGCAGGAGTACCAGGGCGGCGATGAGGAAGACCGGGAGGTACCAGCGGCGTTGGGGGGCGTGGGACAAAGCTGAAATCTCGGTGACGTGGCGACCGCATCGCGGCGGTTCGGCGCCCCGGCAAGCCCGCGCCCAATAGGGGCCGAGTCGATCACACAATGTGATGTACCCGGCCATGTGGGAGCGGGCTTGTCGGGGCGCCGAACCGCCGCGAATCAGGGCCTGAATGGCCCCAAAGGATAAGGCCTGCCGCTTAGTTCCAGCCAGCCCGATCCATCAGGCGAATCGCCTCGGCCTGGCGCTTGCCAGCCACTTCGACCGGAATGCTGTCGGCCTTGAAACTGCCCCAGGCGGCGACTTCATCGGAAGGCTTGACCTTCGGATTGGCCGGGAACTCCTGGTTGACGTCAGCGAACAGCTTCTGCGCGCGCTCGCCGGTCATCCACTCGACCAGTTTCTTCGCGGCCTCCGGATGCGGTGCGTGCTTGGTCAGGCCGATGCCCGACAGGTTCACGTGCACGCCACGGTCAGCCTGGTTGGGCCAGAACAGCTTGACCGGCAGGCTGGGTTTCTCCTTGTGCAGGCGGCCGTAGTAGTAGGTGTTGACGATGCCCACGTCGCACTGGCCGGCCTCGATGGCCTGGAGCACGGCGGTGTCGTCGGAGAACACGTCGGTGGAGAGGTTGTTGACCCAGCCCTTGATGATCTCTTCGGTCTTGGCCTCGCCGTGGTTCTCGATCAGGGTGGCGGTCAGCGACTGGTTGTAGACCTTCTTCGCGGTACGCAGGCACAGGCGGCCTTCCCACTGCTTGTCGGCCAGGGCCTCGTAGGTGCTCAGCTCCTCGGGCTTGACCCGCTCGGTGGAGTAGACGATGGTCCGCGCACGCAGGCTCAGGCCCGTCCAGTCATGGGACGAGGCACGGTATTGGGAGGGGATGTTCTGGTCGATGACGTCCGACTTGATCGGCTGCAGGATACCCATCTGCTCGGCCTGCCAGAGGTTGCCGGCATCCACGGTGAGCAGCAGGTCGGCGACGCCGTTCTCGCCCTCGGCCTTGATGCGCTGCATCAACGGGGCTTCCTTGTCGGTGATGAACTTGATCTTCACGCCGGTTTCGGCGGTGTAGGCGTCGAACACCGGCTTGATCAGCTCGTCGATGCGCGAGGAGTACACCACCACTTCGTCCGCCGCCTGAGCGGTGCCGCCGAACAGGGTCAGGGCCAGGGCGGCCAGTAGGGGCTTGCGGGGCAACATGGAAGGCACTCCTCGATGGGTTTAGAGGTACGAATGGTAGTGAATCCCATTTTTCCTCTCACCCGCATAGAGGTTACTGAATGTTGCAGCCCACCCATGGCAAGCGAAACGAGATCGGAGAGGCGTCGAGGCCAGCTCTTTTTACTCAGTGCGACAGCGCAACGGAAATTTCTGCATTGCTTGTAGGAAGCGTCTATTACGCCGCATGCAGGGAAAAAACCCCAGCCTGAGCTGCTAGGTTCCTTGGCTTGACCAAGCACAAGGAGCTGGCACATGCGTGTGAGTCTGGATGGCAAAGGGCAGGCGGTCGATGGCGACCTCACCACCACGGGCGCAACCTGTATCGGTACGGGTACGGGTTATTTCTCCGGCGGACGCATGGTCCTTCGAGAGGGCGACGCCACGACACCCTGTCCGCTGTGTGGCGAGGTTGGCCGAATAGTCGAGGGGTACCCCTTCTTCATTTCCGATGGCCGACCCGT